>JBAVZX010001087.1:0-4710 GCA_049589015.1 Phormidium sp.
CTACTGGTACTTGTCAAATAGAAGTATTTGATTCGCGAGTTATTTCAAGTACTTGCAGAACGGTTACTAATGACGGTTCAACTCGATTTCTAGGATTAGAGCAATTTTAAGAAAGTACACAAAATGAACAGCAAAACTTTATTTAGGCAACAATTAACCAGTGGTATTGTGACTTTAATAATTGGATCTGCTGGAATTATATATGTAAATCCTGTAGTTGCAAAACCAACCTCAAACAACATTACTTTACCCCTTGAAATGGCTCAATCCTCATCACTAGCAGGAAGTTGGCGACTGGCAAATATGGCAGAAACAAACCTACCAACGCCAATGGTTCCTGTGGGAGAACTAACAGTTAACTTTGCCGATGGACGTATTTCTGGTTCAGGCGGATGTAATCGTTTTATGAGTAGTTACGAAACTCAGGGCGATCGATTGACTATTAGTCAGCTGGCATCAACGTTCAAAGCTTGTGAAGAGACTATTATGAAACAAGAATTCAAATATCTAAAAGCATTACAAGGTGCTCAACGCTATGAAGTCGATAATCAGGGTCAATTAACAATTTATTATCAAACCGATCAGGAGTCAGGTGTGTTGCGCTTTACTTCTCAAAACGTCAGAGGATTGTGGTAGGTAGTTGGGATGGGCAGAGCAACGAAATGTAATCACAATCTAAAATCTAAAATTTCATGACATATCCTTGGATTATTAACTATCAACCAAAACCCCAAGCATCTTTACGCCTTTTTTGTTTTCATTATGCGGGCGCTGCGGCTTCTACTTTTTACTCTTGGTCTACTTATTTACCACCGGATATCGAAGTTTGTGCTATCCAACTTCCAGGGCGAGAAAACCGATACAAAGAACCAAAATTCACGAATATGGTTTCTTTAATTGACACCCTCACATTAGCCCTATTACCTAATCTAAATAAACCTTTTGCTTTCTTTGGTCACAGCGTCGGTGCATTGATTAGCTTTGAGGTTGCACGTCAACTCCGCAGATTACAATATCCTATCCCATTACACTTATTTATTTCGAGTAATTCAGCCCCGCAACTTCCGAAGTTAGATTTACCGATCGCTCAACTTTCTGATGCCGATCTTTTGGAAAAATTGCGTGATTATAATGGTACACCAAGCAATCTTTTGGAAAATGTAGAATTGATGGATTTTTATTTACCGATTTTCCGGGCTGATTTAAGTATTAAAGAAAGTTATGTGTACCTACCTGAACCTCCCCTTAATTGCCCGATTTCTGCATTTGGAGGGAGCAACGATCATATAATTAGCCAAGATTCTCTAGCTAGTTGGCGTGAGCAAACTTGTAAAAAATTTAGCTTACAAATGTTTCCCGGAGATCATTTTTACCTGAAAAGTCAACAAGAATTTCTGTTAAAAGCGATCGCTCTTGATTTAGCACTATTTTTCCAAAAAATTTAGCTAGAACAAAAGTTTTCTGTAACTGCGTTCGCGTAGCGTGTGCGTAGCACGTATTTCCATCGCCCTTTAGCCCAATAGGTATTTTTTATTTATTTTTCAGTGATTAATGATAAGATCTTGCCAAGGAATTTGGAAGCATTTGCAATAAGCTATTGGCCACATTCCTGACTGCAAAATTTAGGATGAAATAGCTGATATATGGAGCTTTTAATTAAAAATCCTCTAGTTCAAGCATCTAGGCTACTCCGCGAAAATTCTCGTGATTCATCCTATCGGATTGTAGCGATTGGTGGCGAAGGAATTGGGCCGGAGGTTGTAGAAGCTTCCTTAACAATTCTACAACAAGTGGCTAAACTTGAAGGATTTACATTAGAAGTAGAATATGGTTGCATGGGAGCAATTGCTTTTGCACAAATGGGGAGTTATTTGCCTCAAGCTACTATCGAACTGTGCGATCGAGCCGATGGAATCTTATTTGGTGCAATTACCCAAGGAGGACTTCTAGAATTACGAAAACACTACGATTTTTTTTGTAATCTTCGCCCGATTCGTAGTGTTAAAAGTCTGTTGGATAAATCTAGTCTCCGACCAGAAAAAGTCCAAGAATTAGATATCCTAATAATTCGAGAATTGGTCAGTGGAATTTATTTTGGCCCATCGGGAAGAGCCTCGGATGAAAAAGGAATTTACGGATACCATACTATGCGTTATTATGATGAAGAAATTCGTCGTATCGCTCGTGTATCCTTACAAAAAGCCCAAAACCGTCGAGGATTACTGACAATAGCTCATAAAGAAAATGCCTTGCCTCACTTACCTTGGACTCGTCTAGTACAAGAAGAAGCCTCTCAATTTCCTGATGTAATTATCGAACCAATGTTAGTGGATAATTTAGCAATGCAGATGGTTTTAAATCCCCAAAGATTTGATGTGATTTTAGCAGGAAATCTGTTTGGAGATATTCTCAGCGATCTTGGCGGTGCTTTAGTTGGCTCAATTGGGTTATTAGGATCAGCGAGTCTTAATAGCGATGGATTTGGCCTTTATGAGGCAATTCATGGTACAGCGCCAGATATTGCCGGAAAGGGAATTGCTAATCCTTTGGGAACTCTTGCAGCTGGTATTTTAATGTTGGAACAATGGGGCGAAAAAGCTGCTGCTCAAAGAATTAGGGAAGCACAGGAACGAGTTTTAGCTAAAGGCTACCGAACCGCTGATTTGTTCCCTCAAGGAGAAGAAATTTTTGTAAATACTGAAACTCTAGTTAACCTTTTGTTAAAAGAAGTTTGCGAATATGAATAAGACAAATAAGATTTTACAACTCGGTGATGATATCAATACTGATGATATTATTCCTGCCGCCAGAGCCACAAATAATGACTTAGATCATTTAAAATTATATGCTTTAGAACATATTATTGGGGTGGGAGAATTACTAAAATATAATGTGATTGAAGCGGGAGAAAACTTTGGCTGTGGATCAAGTCGGGAAATTGCTCCTATTGCTTTGAAAGCTGCGGGAATTGAAAAAATTCGGGCGCGATCGTTCGCAGAAATTTTTTATCGTAATAGCATTAATATTGGGCTAACTTTAGAAATTTTAGGGGAAAAGCGAGAGAATCCAGTAGTTAGCGCGATCGCAGCAGCTGGAGGATTAATTCCTTTTAATCAAAAGCGTCGTCAGGGAGAAATTACTACTCCTTCCAGCTTAACTTCTCCTAGACCGATGACTTTAGTAGAAAAACTTTTGGCTAAAGCTTCGGGTAATTCCTACGTTGCACCAGGAGAAGTAGTTTTTGCCAAAGTTGATTTAGCTTTATCCCATGATGCGGTAGCAGGACCAGTGGCAAAAGTATTCTATCAAAATTATGGAGAAGATGCTAAATTATGGGACTCTCAAAAAGTGGTTTTAGTCGCCGATCACTTTATTCAAGTTACTGATATTCGTCCCGAAGATAACAAAGCGCATCTGATGTATCAAGAGATGATTGACTTTGCTAAAGTTCAAGGATGTCACTTATTTGATATTGTTTCGCCCGGAGAAGCGGCGGGAATTTGCCATGTTTTATTACCAGAGAAAGGGTTTATTCAACCTGGAATGGTGATTGCTGGTACAGATTCTCATACCTGCACTTATGGAGCATTGGGAGCGTTTTCTACTGGGGTAGGAACGACAGATATGGCGAATATTTTTGCTATGGGGGATATGTGGATTACTGTTCCGAAAACTTTAGTATTTGAGTTGTCGGGAACTCTGCCTCCTTACATCAGTGCGAAGGATATAATTTTGTTTATTTTGGGGCAAATTGGTTGTGCTGGTGCAACTGGTAAAGTGATAGAATTTCGGGGAGCTATTATTGAACAATTGCCCTTTGATGAAAGGATGACATTGGCAAATATGGCGATCGAATGTGGCGCAATGTGTGGTTTAATTGCAGCTGATGAAGTAACTCGTCAATATGTGAGCGATCGCACATCCCCAAGCTTTCCAGAAATTGTTGCTGATGCTGATGCTGAGTACGAAAAGATTTATAAATTTGATCTCAGCAATCTCGAACCTCAAGTTGCACGTCCTCCCAAACCCGATCAAGTAGTAAACATTAGCGAATTAGGAGAAGTGCCAATTACTAAAGCTTTCATTGGTTCTTGTACAGGAGGAAAACTTCATGACCTCGCCGAAGCAGCAGCGGTTTTGCGCGATCGGCAAGTAGCAAAAGGTGTAAATTTGTTTATTGTTCCTGCTAGTATGGAAATTCGTCAAAAAGCCGAAGAATTAGGTTATCTCGACATTTTTGAACAAGCCGGAGCACAAATTTTGAAGTCAGGTTGTGGAGCTTGTATTAATTCTGGGCTGGGAGTTTTAACCAAAGCAGAAACCGGAATTTATGCAACCAATCGTAACTTTAAAGGACGTAGCGGCGATCCATCAGGCAAAAATTATTTAGCTTCTCCAAGAACCGTTGCTATTTCAGCCATCCAAGGAAAAATCAGCCACGATCTTGCTTAAATTAAAAAAAAATGTAAATTTTTCTGTTTCGGAGATTAAGAGGTTATAAAATAGTTTTCATCTCATGCCTTGAAGATGAGTCAGCCTTTAATTCACATTGAAAAAATTGCAGGTGATTACAATGGAAATGGACATAAAAATGGAAGAAATTACCAAAAAAATTGCGGCTCTAGGTCTTCCGGGCGTAATCCTGATAATTATGACAATAACAGCAGGAGGGAGTAACGCCGCTGTCGCAGCTATCCTAACAGGATTAGG
>JBAVZX010001088.1:0-17775 GCA_049589015.1 Phormidium sp.
TTTTAGCAGTTGATGATCATGAACCAGATAACTTTGTTAAAGAAATGTCCGAAATTTCCTGGTCTTATATTATCACCAGAAAAGAACTACAAACAGCAATGGAAGACTTACCATTAGAGCTTATTTCTGATGAATCAGTAATAGAATACGAACAAAAACACTTACCTCCAGAAGCATGGCCCCCAACCACTTGGTTTGTCAATTGGGCAATGGGAAGAGATTTATTTCCGATTAGTAAAAATCCGCCAATGGAACTACGTTGGATACTTTTAAAAAGAACTTAAATAATTTGTTTTGTAGCAGTTGGGAAACAGGAGTATTAGTCAAAAATGAGTCTGAAAACCAAAGGAGTGCTGACTTACTTGGCGATCGCTTTTGTCCCAGCTTGGCTATACTGGACTATGATTTCCATAGCCGGATTTTCTGGGACTAACCCCGCCTTTCAAGCAGTTGCCTTACCCGGAGCATTTGCACCAGCATTAGCTTGCTTTATAGTTCGCAAATGGGTAACTAAAGAAGGTTTTGCCGATGCCGGACTGTCACTTAATTTCAAACAGAATTGGCGCTATTATTTATTTGCTTGGTTATTACCGCTAGGAGTAACAGCCGTAATCATTGCATTAGCAACTCTCTTCAACTTCAGTCAACCAGACTTTTCTTTGCAGAGGTTCTTTAGTACCCTAAACTTACCAGATGGAATTCCAGAAACTCCCAATAATATCTGGTTTATTATTTTACCTACCTTATTGATTCAAGCTATTATAATCGCCACACATATTGTTTGGGGAGAAGAATTTGGCTGGCGTAGCTACTTACAAATTCGCTTATTCGCAGAACGACCATTAATGGCAGCAATTTCCACAGGATTAATTTGGGGAATATGGCATTATCCGCTGATTTTTCTCGGCTACGAACAATATAAAAACCAACTTTTAGGACTACTAATTTTTACTGGATTTACAGTATTGCTATCAATTATTCTGGGTTGGTTAAGATTAAAAACTGGGAGTGTTTGGGCTGCTAGTCTAGGGCATGGAGCCACAAATGCTATTGGCGGTTCACTAACATTAATGCTATTTTCTGGGGAGAGAAATTGGATCTGGGTAGGCTACAATGGCATTCTTGCTTGGATTCCTTTAGGGATAGTTTGTGTTTGGATTATTTTCACTGGACAACTTCACTCTGTAAAAGAAGGCAGCAGGTAGAAGTAAAAAATATCTTTGCAACAGTTTATTGCCAAAAAAAATCACCCTTTTTCAGGCGATTTAAATGGCAAGAAGGTTTGATTAACTTGGCAAACTTTCTAGAGAGGTTTTTTAGGGAGTGTAATTAGGATTGTAATTGGCATTGTAATTACGAGGGCTACGACTGCCGACAGCTGCTCCACCCATTGATGCGAGTAAACCTAACAAGGAACCAAATAAAAATGACCAACCAGCTTTAGCTGCATTACCTGCAATTTCACGAGCTTGTTGAGCAGTTACTCCTGGTGTTTGATTAGGAATATTGCCAGTTATCCGTGCTTGGTTAATTACTTCTCCAGCGTTAGAAGCAGCAATTCCAAATGTCCCTGCTACTCCATTTGCTATTAGCCAAGAACCTATTGCTAGAGTTGCTGCCCAAAGAATTGCTCCGTTTAACAGGGCTGTATTTCGATTCATTGGGCCACTAGCACGGGCGGCGATCCAACCACCTAAAAATAAGCCAATTAATAAACTAATAATTGACCAAATACCAACGCCAACTCCTACATCGCCTGCATTTGATCTGGGAGCTCCTGAGTTAGCTAAACTACTTAAACCAATAGCTGCACCCAAAGAGCTTAATACTAATTGAGTTGCTAAGGCAATTAAAATCCCTGCAATTATTGGCCCCCATCTGACGCGATCGTGATAATCAACTACTCGATTTGTTATCACTGGTTCGACAACATCAGGTGGTCGATTTCCATAAGTCATAATTTATTCCTCCCTTTTTTCCTTCGCGATCGAGTTTTTAAGCCAAACTGTATCAACTAATTTAGTTACACTTTAGGCTGATCAATGCTAAAGAATATCTATCAAGGGTAGGAATTACCTACTCTATCAAAAGAAGTAGGAAAAATAAGTTGACTACCTTTTAGTAAACTCCTGATAATTAAGAAAGTTAATTAAGACAAATTAACATCAAACAGGCAAAATTTATCGCAGTTTGACGGCAGTACCGATCGCAGTAATTAGTAGCAAAGCCCCTTTCTGATCGACATTAATTGTACCTGTATCCACTTCTACACCAAGAACCGCATTAGCGCCCATACTTTGAGCGCGTCTTTGCAGTTCTGCGATCGCTTCTCGTTGTCCTTTCTCGAAAATCTGCTCATAACTGCCAGTACGCCCACCCACAATATCGCGAATTCCCGCAAAAAAATCACGCAAAGCATTAGTGCCATAAACTACTTCAGCCGTCACAATTCCCAAGTAAGCATCAATCTGAGCGCCTTGAATCACATCAGTTGTAGTAATAATCATTCCCTTACCTCCCAAATAAAAAATGATACAATAAACTGTTTTGGTAGTTGCAAAAAGTAAAGTTACTTTCCTTTCCAGGGTATCAAAATTCCCCAATTTCTGATTCAATATCCCAATGTGATATCAATACTCTCGCAATTGCAGAAGCCCAGGAAAAATCTACTATGCAAAAGCAGAACTACTTGATGGTTAGTCTGTTGCTATTGGGAGGGTTAGCGGTAACGACACCGCAATTAGCACAAGCAAATGACTTCCTCCCAGTTCCAGACAACCAAAGTTCCCCAAATAACCAAGTTGAGCAACTGTTGCGTGAAGCTCAAATGTTGCAACAGTCAGGGCTGGTCGATCGCGCATTAGCCACATACCAACAAGCCGTTAAATTAGATGACAGAAATCCCCGCATTTACTCAGCAATGGGTTTTATTTATGCCCGACAGCAAAATTTCCCAGAGGCGATCGATCATTATCGCAAAGCAATTTCTTTAGATAAGAAAAACCCAGAATTACACTCAGCACTCGCCTTTTGTCTCGGTAAATTAGGAGACAACACAGCTGCCGCCGCTGCTTACCGACGCGCCACAGAATTAGACAAAAATAATGTCAATGCTCATGTAGGATTAGCAACTGTACTGTTCCGCAAAAGAGATCTCCCAGGCGCAACAGCAGCTTATCAACAGGTGATTTCTCTCGATCCCCAAAATTGGCAAGCTTATCAGTTAATGGCAGCAATATTAACTGAACAAAATCGTTACCCCGAAGCAGCTGACATTTTGCAACGTGGCATTGCCTACGCACCAAATAACCCAAAATTACATTTAAATTTGGGTTCGGTTTTACTGAAACAAGGCAATCAAAGCGCCGGAGTCGCATCCTTACAACGAGCAATTAATCTAGCTCAACGTGATGCTAACATTCACTTAGAAATAGCCAAAGTTTTTCGCACCCACAACCAACTTGTTCCCGCTTTAACCGCTTATCGTCGCGTATTAGCAATTCAACCCAAATCAGTAGAAGCACTTTCTGGAGTTGGCGAAATTTACCTGCAACAACAACAAATTCCCCAAGCAATTACTATTTATCGGCGCGTAATTGCTCTAGACAAACAAAATGCCAGCGCTTACTACAACTTGGGAGTAGCCTTCACCAGACAAAGAAAGGTCAAAGATGCCCTCTCAAATTTTAACTATGCTCGCAGTCTCTACTTAAGCCAAGGCGACAACGAAAGGGCGCAACAAGTTGAAGCAGCAATTAGGCAGTTACAGCCTTGAAAAAAGGCAGGGGGACTACACTTTACCATTAGGTCAGTGTAGGTAGTTTACTAGCCCCCAGTCTCTTGCCGTTGGTGCAAAATGTATTGAGCGATCGCTAAATCAACAGGTGTCGTTACCTTCAAATTTGTCTCTTCTCCCTGGACAATTCTCACAGGTAAACCGCACTTTTCAAATAAAGCGGCATCATCAGTGACTTCCCAACCAGATTTAAGTCCAGTTTCGTGAGATTGTTTTAACAGTTGGACATCAAAACCTTGGGGTGTTTGGGCTGCCCAAAGATTACTGCGATCGGGTGTATCTTTAATCAAACCAGTACGATCGGCAATTTTAATCGTATCCTTCACTGGCACAGCGGCAATCAATCCCTGACATTTCTCTAAAGCTTCCGCGCATCTGTCCAATAAATCAGGCGTTGCCAAACATCTCGCCCCATCGTGAATTAACACATCACGGGCATTGTGGGGTAATGCTTGTAAACCGTTGTAAACTGATTCTTGCCTGGTTCTTCCGCCTTGGATAAACTGCACTGGCTTGGACAAAGCCATATTTTCGACAATTGCCTTTAAATCGGGCAAATCTTCCAATTGGCAAATTATCCCAATCCAGTTAATGTGGCGAGAGGCACAGGCGGCTTGCAGAGTCCAAAAGATTAACGGTTTGCCCAACAACGTCAAGAGGAGTTTGTTTCGACTACTCCCCATACGACGACCCATTCCGGCTGCTGGAATCAATAAATGCACTGCTTTCTCGATTTTTGCGCTACTTATTACTATATTCCACTAAAATGAGGTGCGGATAAGCCTATTTAGATCAATATGCGAATAGTAGCCCTTGTCCCTGGCGGGATTGGTGATCAAATTCTGTTTTTTCCTACTCTCGACGACCTAACACAAAATTACCCTGAAGCTGAAATTGATGTGGTCGTCGAACCTAAGTCAGTGGGTGCCTATCGAGTCTGTAAGTCTGTCAAAGATGTGTTTGCCTACGATTTTACAGACCGTAATAGTCTGGCAGATTGGGGCAATATCTTAGGTACGATCCGCGATCGCGAATATGATATCGCCATTTCATTGAATCAAACTTGGTTAGCAGGTCTGTTACTCTGGTTAACTGGCATTCCTAAACGTATTGGCTATCGTGGTCAAGGTCAACTCTTTTTCACTGATTCTGTCCCAAAGAAATCAGAACAATATGCTGCTGCGATGTACCATGATTTGCTACAAGGATTAAGCATTACCTCTGCTTGTCCACCAGTAGAAATTAATGTGACAAAGCAAGATATTCAATGGGTAGAAGCAGAACAAAAACGTTTGGGAATTTCTGATAGTGGTTATGTTTTAATTCAAGTTGGTCAGGGTGAGAATACTTACCCAGTGGAAAACTGGCGACAAATTATTCAAGACTTTCAGCAACATCAGCCTGCTTTGCCTGTGGCGTTAATCTTGGATTCTCATAACCAAGTTTTAGTTAGTCAATTGTTGCAATCTTTCCCAGATTTGAAAGTTACAGCCCCAGAAGATTTGGGTAAACAGGCAGCAGTTATCGCTGGGTCGAGTTTGTTGCTTTGTACTGATAGCGCAGCAATGCAGTTAGGAGTAGGAGTCCAAACTTATATGATCGCTTTGTTTGGTGGTACTGACCCAGAAAAGGTGTTACCAAAAAGCGATCGCATTCTCGTCATTAAATCCCCAAGTGGAAAAATGGCAGACATCTCACCCAAAACCATTTTGGAAAAGGTTTGGGCAGGATAAACCGATTTTGGATTTTGGATTTTGGATTTTAGATTTAATCTAAAATTTGAAATTGGTTCAGTTAAAGGAAGAACAACTCTTGAATCCCAAGTCCGAAATCCAAAATTCCCACTCTGGTCAACCAGCGGTTTTTCTCGATCGCGATGGTGTATTAAATATAGAAGCAGGTTACATTCACAATGTTACCGATTTACATTTAATTCCCCGTGTCGCTAGTGCCGTCCGCCGCTTAAATGATTTAGGAATTTTTTGTTGTTTAGTTTCTAATCAATCTGGCCCTGCTAGAGGTTATTATCCAGTTGACCACGTAGAAGCATTACACCAGCGATTGTGTCAATTATTGCAAGCCGAAGCAGGTGCTTATTTAGATGCTTTATATTATTGTCCTTACCTGAGTCCACCGGAAGGGGGAACTAACCCAGAATTTACTCGTTGGAGTACCTGGCGCAAACCTAATACGGGAATGTTAATCGCCGCAGCATGGGAACACAATTTAGACCTTAACCAAAGTTTTATGGTTGGCGATAAAGCAACGGATGTGGATATGGCCCATAATGCTGGTTGTTGGGGAATTTTAGTCCAAACTGGTTTTGGTCGTAGTGTGTTAAGTGGTGCTTACCAACATCAGACTCAACCGGATCACATCGCTACAGATTTAACAGGTGCGGTTGTATGGATCTGCAAACAATTGGGTAAGTTATAAATATAGCCATGATTAAATAATTTTCTGATGAAAACTACCACAAATCTTCATAAAACTACCCCTGTTGGTACTTGGACAATTACAGCAGCAAAAACGATCAATGAAACCCCCTATTCTGGTACCGTACAAATTCATCAGATGGGACAACTTTATAGTATGTCTTGGTTGACTACTTTAGGCGATTATCCGGGTATTGCTTTTTTTGAAGATGGCAATCTTTACGCAGGCTGTAGTTTTAACGAAGCTTACGGAATTGGCCTTTATCAGATTAATTCTGATGGGACTTTAGATGGGAAATGGGCTGCTGCTAATAATACCGGAATTGTGGAGACAGAAAAGGCGGTAGGTGGTACGCCTAATCAAGTTGCAGGTACTTACAATGTTCAGGGTACTCTGGGTAAAACTGGCAGTTACGAAGGTGTTCTCCAAGTTACTCCTTTCGGGGAATTTTATCAGATTTCTTGGGTGGTGGGAACTGAGTACAAAGGTGTTGGTTTGCGAGTGAACGATCGGTTAATTGTAGCTTGGGGTGAAGGTAACGTTTTTGGGTTACATTACCAAATTCAAGGTGATAAAGCTATTGGTAATTGGGCAATACGTGAACATTCTATTATGGGTACAGAAACTTTATACCGGATTTGTTGAAATTAAATCAAAAAACGCATCATCCATGCCAATTCCAAATGTTAATGCCATTGCTTTTATTTTGGATCTACTAGGTATGCCTTGATTGTTTAACCAATCTGTTAAAACAAAGATTTTTTGCACAATAAAAAGTTCTAAAGCTTGGGGATTATATTGAATTTCATGGCTGCGGGGATGGAATTCATGGGGTACTAGCATGGCGGCGTAACGTGCTAGTTCTCCGTTTTGCCAGTTTAGGAAAAAGGGTAGCCAAGGGTAAAGGGTATCTAAGCGAATAAACCACAATCTTACTTCGTCAATTTCGGAAAGTTCTCTGGGATCTTCGGCGGGGCGATCATAGTTAATTTGAAATGAAAGTTGTTGTTCGGAAGTGGCTATATCACCTGTTTGCAATATTTCTGCGATCGCTGTTTTGGCGGGTGACAAGTCTAAATTATTTATCTGATCAGTGTTGATGGTGATGGCGATCTTCATAACAATAGTTTACCGGAAATTTTAGCTCTAAAATTTATTATCTACCATAATGGGTAACTGATTATCTGCTTGAATAATGCGATTTCTCCCTTGATTTTTAGCTTGATATAAGGCACGATCGGCTAACTGAATTAGACTAGTACCAGATTGGCTATGAGAGGGAATAATGCTGGCTATTCCCAAACTTAGAGTGACGTATTTATTTACTGGGGATCTTTCATGAGGAATTGTTAAATTCGTCACTGCACGATGAATTTTTTGGGCAACTTTCATGGCTCCAGTCATCTCTGTGTTTGGTAAAATAATAGCAAATTCTTCTCCGCCATAACGGGCGACTAAATCTGCTGGACGGTTGACTGCTTTAGCGATCGTGCTGGCAACTTCTCTGAGACAAGTATCACCAACTACATGACCATAATTGTCATTGTAAAGTTTAAAATAGTCAAGATCGCAAAGAATTAATGATAAAGGTTCTTGTTGTCTAGCTAAACGTTGCCACTCTTCATGTAAAACTACATCAAATTGACGGCGATTTGCTAAATTTGTTAAGCCATCTGTAGTGGCTAGTAGTTGTAATTTTTGATTGGCTACTTCTAATTGCTGATAAAGTTCTGATTGTTGAATGGCGATCGCAATTTGATTAGCTAAATGTTGCAAAAATTCTATTTCCCATTGTTGCCATTTTCTAGTACCTTGACAATGATGCACGCTTAGTAAGCCCCAAAGTAATTGGGTCTTATCTACCTGATTTATGGGAAATTCTAAAATCGGGATCATAATCATTGCTTGAATCTGCAATGTTTTGAGGTTTTGGATATACCAGGAATTTTCTTCACTGTTATCCAGGTCATTTATTACTTGATTTTTACCTTGTTTATACAGAGAAATGTATTGTTTTTTAAAACATTTTTCAGTGATTTTAAATCCTAAGATTGACTTGACTCCCGCTTTAACTGATTCGACAACTACTTCTCCACTCCAGTCGGGATGAACGCGATAAATAACTGTGCGATCGGTTTGGAAAAATTGCCGCACTTCGGCAACTGCTATATTCAATATTTCCTCTAATTTTAATGATTGACGAATGCGTTCTAATATTTTTCCTAACAGCTGTTCTCTCTTGACTTGTTGGCGCAACTTTTCTTCAATTTGCTGCCGCTCTATCGCATAGTTCATCGATCGCACTAGTAAATCAATTTGAAATGCTCCTTTAATTAAATAATCCTGCGCTCCCTGACGCACTGCTTCAATTGCTACTTTTTGATCGTTGAGAGCGGTTAACACAATTATCGGCAAATCTGGTGCATGAGCTTTCGTATTACTAATAGATTCTAAACCTTTGCTATCTGGCAAACATAAGTCTAATAACATCGTATCAAATTTTGTTCCTGAGAGTAACTTTATTCCCTCATTCAGACGACTGACTGTTGTTACTTGAAAATTTATATGCTTGACTGAACCTAAGATGTCTTGGATGAATTCAGCATCAGCTAGGTCATCTTCTACTAAGATAATTTTTAGAGATTTGCGATCGGTTTCCACAATTTCAGGTACTTTTGTCAATTTGATTTGGATGTAATTATTTTTTAGTAAATCTTTTTGAAAATATTTTTTATCCTATAATAAAATTGGCGAAATTAATAAAACATGACCTAGATCGAAAAAATACTTAATATACTTCTTAGCTAAAATTACCAACCGCTTGATGGAAGAGAAGCAACTTTAAACCAATAATGACATAAATCGGTCATCACTGTTACCAATCTCGCAAAAGTCATCGGTTTAACAATAAATGAGTTAGCTCCTAAAGTATAGCAATCTCTCATGTCACCTTGCTGGTAAGAAGTAGTGAAGACTACAATTGGAATATGTCGCCAATCTGATGAGTTAGATTTAAGTTGTCTTAGTACTTCTTTACCATCTAATTTAGGCATATTTAAGTCAAGAAGAATTAATTGAGGAATTGGCAGATTAATTAAACTAGCATATTCACCACGTCGATATAAATAATCTAACAAATCCTCACCATTAATCACACAAAAGATCTCCACTGCCAAGTGTATTTCTTGCAATGCTTCTTCAATTAGCAAATGAACTGCGCGATCGTCATTTGCCATTAAAATAGTAAAGTTTGGGGAATATTTATTCATGATTTTTCCTCACAAATATAATCTTTGTGAAGAATAAATTGCTAAATTTTATGATCGCCACTTAAGCACTTACCTCAAGAAATTTGAGAATTGATCGTAAAATAAAAAGTTGTTCCTTCACCTAACTGCGACTCAACCCAAATTAGACCACCATGAAGTTCCACAATTTTTTGGCAAATCGCCAAACCAATACCAGTACCAGAATATTCTTGAGGGGTATGTAATCGCTGAAAAATCTGGAAAATCCGTGCAAAAGATTTAGGATCAATCCCAATACCATTATCCTTCACAGTAAATAAGTATTCATTTTCTCTCGATTCAACACTAATCTCAATTTTTGGTGGTTCTTCTCGACGGTACTTAATTGCATTATCGATCAAATTTTGAAAAAGTTGTACTAACTGAGAACTATCAGCTATTACTGTTGGTAAATTATTATAAACAATTGTTGCTTGATTTTTGCGGATGGTTGATTGTAAATTGCTGCAAACAGTAGCTAGTATGCTATTAGAATCTACTGGCGAAAGAGCTTTTTGATTCCTACTGACTCGCGAGTATTCTAATAAATCTTCAATTAAATTTTGCATTCTTAAACAACCATTTACGATATGTTGTATATATTTATTTGCTTGGTTGTCCAGTTTACTTTCGTAGCGTTGCTGTAAAAGTTGTGCGTAACTAGCAATCGTAGCTAAAGGGGCTTGTAAATCATGGGAAGTAACATAAGCAAACTGTTCTAATTCAGCATTAGATTTTGCCAATTCTTTATTGGCTTTTTGCAATGCCTGTTCTGCTTGTTGACGAATCATAATTTCTTGTTGAAACAAGGCATTTTGTTCTTTTAACTGTTTTTGTAGCTTGCGTAAACTTAAATGATTTTCAATTCTGGCTAACACTTCATCGACATGAAATGGTTTGGTGATGTAATCTACTGCTCCTAAACCAAAAGCTCTAACTTTATCTATTGTTTCATCTTTAGCACTAATAAAGATTACAGGGATTTCACGAGTTTTATGATTAGCCTTTAGTTGTTCGCAAATTTCATAACCATCCATTTCTGGCATCAAGATGTCCAACAAAATCAAATCTGGTTGACTTGATTTAGCAGCTTTGATTGCCATTTGTCCATTAATTACGCCACGAGGTTCATATCCACGTTCACTTAATAAAGTAGATAAAAGCCTTAAGTTGTCGGGTTGATCGTCAACCAGTAAAATATAGCCTTTATCTGCTGCTGTTTGATTGCCCTTCATGATAAATTGTCTCGGTTAATTTAGTAATTTTATCAAAGGGAAAGCTGTCTACCCCATCTTTATAAAGTTCTAGCAGAGATATTAATGATTAGCTGCTCCCAGGAAGCGCAGAACAATCTAAGTAGTTCTTCAATTACAAAGTCTCAGAATCATGAAGTAGTTTTTTCAACTTAGTAGACATCTGAATCGAAATTAAGCTAAAGTGGTAATGAGTTTGTTTTATTTGGGAAAACCTGCTAACCAAGCCAAGAACAGCAAACAGGAGTTGGCTATTGGCTCGTTATATTAGCATAAGTAAAGTAAAAGACATAGAGTATATATGAATGATTTACCTAAAGAGGTAAGATCGGCAAATATGCAAAATCAAGCGACAGTTAAACCAATTCGGTCTTTAGAGGATGCCCTAGACAAGTGTCAAGCAATGGGAATGCGCTTGAGCCGTCAGCGTCGCTTTATTTTAGAATTGCTTTTGCAAGAGGAAGAGCATTTGTCAGCCCGTGAAATTTACAATCGTTTAAACCAACAGGGCAAAGATATTGGTCATACTTCAGTTTATCAAAATTTAGAGGCTCTTTCTGCCCAAGGGATTATTGAGTGCATTGAGCGATCGGACGGTCGTTTGTATGGTAATATCAGTGACTCTCATAGTCATGTTAATTGTGTGGACACTAATCAAATTTTGGATGTTCACATTGAGCTACCAGAAGAGATTATTAAATTAGTAGAAGCCCAAACAGGTGTAAAAATCATTGATTACACGATTAACTTTTTTGGTTATCGTTCTGCTGAGTCTTCAGAATCTTAATCACTAACTAAGTTTACTGGAGAATTGATTTTTAGGCTACCAACCCAAAACGGGACAAAGTAACAGAAATATTGATTCCTTGTTTCCTTCCCTCAGCAAAATATCTTGCTTTAGACTCTTAGTAGATTTTTATTCCAAATACATTGTTTCATCGCTATCTAAATCGATTTCTTGGGCGATCATAGTGCGATCGCCTGGTTCATCAATTATTAATAAAGTTGAGTCAGGGTGTACAGTTTCAAAACTCTGATTAGGAATAGAAGTAATATTGCGTCGCATTGCTGTATCTAAGTTAGCCAAAGCTAGTTGACAAGCGCGATATTGCTGTAAGGAGAACAAAGCACCACTTTTTTCGGCTAAATCTTGAGTTTCTTGATCCATTTTAGCTTCAAACAAACAAGCATTAGTTAAACTTGCTAAATGAAGATTAGCGCCTAACAAATTAGCGCCTGTGAGATTAGCGCCTGTGAGATTTACTGCAGAGAGATTCGCGCCAGAAAGATTAGTTCCTGAGAGATTCGCCCAAGATAAATTAGCTTCTTGTAAGTTAGCTTTGGATAAATCGGCACCGACTAATTCTGCACCAAAAAAGTTAGTTTTCCAAAAGTTAGCTTCGGAGAGCATGGCATTTTGCAGACAAGCTCCCGCCAAATTAAGTAACATTAAGCTACCGCGCGATCGCTCCCAGAAAGCGATCGGAGATAACACCGCAGTTCGACCAATTAAAGTGAGTAATTGATCGGGATCAAACTCTTCAGGAATTGCCGGATCTCCACAAGGCCAAAATGGGATTTGTCCTTCTCTTTGACAGGTACTTAATAAGAGAAACACATTCAGACCGACAGCGGCATCAATTTGCAGGACATTTAAAGTATTACCTAAAGATTGCAAATGCAAGCGAGCATTGTGAGCTATACCTTGATCTAACCAGCGACCACGACTATAGGAACGGTAGAAACTATAAAGACGTTCTGTAAGTACTTGAAAAGAAAAAGATTCTGGACTGCGAGCTTCTTCTCGTCGCAAACGTTCCCCAATCAATTCTTCGATTTCTGGGCTGAAAATTCCGAAACCTAATAAATTGTAAAGATGTTGAGCAACGCTAGCGGGTGAGTCGAGGATAAAAATAGTTTCCCCATAAGGATCGGTAACTTTTTGGGTAATCAATTTTAACTGTTGCGCGATCGCTTCCGCACAGAGATATTCTCCTAATTTAGAATGGGAAAATTCCACATAAATTCCTTTGGATTCGGCACTGTAATTACTGGAAAAATGCGAATTAAAGTAATGAAAATAAAAAGATGGCAATGGGTGATTAGGAAGTAAGTAATCAGAGAAACCTGGTTTATTTTTTCCTTCTACATTTTCGGGAAATTGGCTTTTTAATTCTTCAGTTACTAGACGAGAGTAACGACCACTTTGGAGCAAAGTTAAAGCCCCTGATTGCATTAGTTGACGCAGTTCTTCAGGAGTGCGACCTTGGAGTAAATTAGCGATCGCCTCTGGAGAACGACAACTACTAGCCAAACTATCTCCAGCTTTGAGCATCTGATCTCCTGGGGACATTCCATCAGGAGATTCACCTAACAACCAACGACAAAGGCGATCGTAAATTTCAAACCGCAATTGAGAAAACCTACCTATTGGCAACAAACTTTCATCGATTCGTCCACTGCGATACAAAATTCCAATTAATAACAACTTTAAAGGTTGATGTACTAACGTCGCGAAAGTTTTTACTTCCAAGCGGAACTGAAACACTCCACTTTGCTTTAAAAAAGTAAAGAAAGCTTGAGCTAATGATTTAGATTGTAACTTAGACCAGCGCTTAAACCATTCTTTCAACAGTTCTTGATCTAATGGAGTAATTGCCATTCGCTCAAAAGAAGCAGGCAAACTATGAGCTAAATTGTTGAGAATTTCCGAACGACAAGTAATAAAAATCTTGTGACGAGATCGTCCAGCAGCACCCGCAAACTGTCGTTGGAAATCCTGTACTTGGTCAAAAAAAGCCGAAAATTGTCGTTCCGCAACCGGGGAAGCTGGTAACTCATCCAAGCCATCTAAAATTAACAAACAGGGTGGATTTTGTGGTGAAAGCCAACCATCAGCACAGGTAAATTTAGCTAAAGGAAAAGCACTATCCAGTGTTTGTGCTAAACTTCTCCCCAAAGTAGCATCGCGCAACCGGATCACGATCGGCATCCAAGAAGGATAAATTTCTTGAGCAATTTTCGCCGCCCAAATTTGACAGAAACTAGTTTTACCTGAGCCACCTTCCCCTTCAATAATGGCAATGCTATCCAAGTTAGAAAGCTGATTCATTGCCCATTCCATTAAATCAACTGCTGAGCCAGAATTATTTGGGGAATTCCAAGAATTTCCTTCTGTTGTGTAGCGCAACTTAGTTTCTAATTCTGCTTCCACTGGTGTTGCTTTAGGAGTCACGAAAATATCTTTTAGAGCAAAGAGTTCTCCTAACAGAGGTTCTGATAAAATTTTTAGTAGACTAGCTCGGTAGTTCTCCCGCTGTAGATCGATCGGGGTAGGAGCAGGTGGACTCACAGAAGGAACGAGAGAAAAAGTATGATCCTGATCCAGGATTTCTAATTCTTCACTGTCAGTGATAGTAACGCTTTTTAAGTTATTCGATAAATTACCCAAACGGACAAATCTTTGTAATTGTGCCAGAGGTAAGGGATTTTCGGCAATTACAGTCAGCAAATGTCCGGGAAGTGCGTGTATTAATCGTTGCGCGACGAGTTTAGCGGGAATTTCTTCTAAACCATTGCTGACAAACCAAGCGATCGCTAAATTATTCATCTGCTGGACTAAAAAAGACTCCCCAATTAAAGAAAGTGCTTGTTCCGCTTGGGTATCTGTCAACCTCCCAGGGCTCAGAGTTTTAATTAAAGCTTGCAACTGGGGATCAGATAAAGTAGATAATCTGGTATTTTCTACCGTCGCTGTAATGGGAACACTGGCTCGGTCTAACCAAGGTCTTTGGAGGATGTTTTCTTGTTCTAAAATCCTCTGAAAAGATTTAATATAAGCAATCTGAAAACCTAGCCATGTCCCCTCATTGCGCTTCAGTGCGCGTTTGCGGCTCCAAATTCGCAGCAATTGGACACTCAACTGAGAAATTGGCTCAATCTGTTGCCACACAATAGTTAAGGGCTGTTCCAGAAGTTCCGTTAAAGGACTAATATCAAAAGGCGTGAGGCTTTTCACCTCCATATCCTGCACGATGCGGAAAGCAATACCTGCGGTTTGCGCTTCTGGAGTTTGCAGTTGAGAAAGTTCAATATTATGTTCTGTCAGCCAGTAACGAATGCTAAAGCTCATCCAACTCCTACGCCTACTCGGAAACTGCTCACTATGGTTAACATTAATAGATGAGGTATCTTTTTCAAAGATAAATGCTAACCATTTAATATGTTAAGAAGCCTGGAGTCTGAAAAAGAATCCAGACCGAACTCTGGAAGAAAAATGGCAGAAGTACCAATAATGAGATTCAAATTCTCTAAATCCATCGCCCTATCCAGTTTAGCCTTTAGCCTTAGAAAAATGACGATTAATGTATCATGACCGAACTGGCAAATCCTGACCTGACATCACCCGATCATCCAGTTAACTTAATCCTGGTAGATGATGAGCCAGTCTTTCGTGCCGGACTGCGCGTAGTTATAGAAGGGTTTCCCGATCTACAAGTAGTTGCAGAAGCTCAGTCAGAAAAGGATCTCCGGGAAATTTTGGCGCTTCCTCGCACTTTGGTTGATTTAGTAATTCTAGATCTGGATTTGGGTGGATCGCTACCCCCCGGGCAATTGGGATTAGAACTTTGTCAACAGTTGAAAATCTCATATCCCCAGTTACCAGTTTTGTTGTTGAGTTCGTTCCCAGAGCCTGTGTTGCTGGAAGCGGCGCGACAACTGGGTGCAGAGGGTTTTTGTCTCAAAGGAACAAATATTTCTGAGTTAGTCAATGCTATTCGCTTGGTAGCAGGGGGTGGAACTTATGGTTATTTGCCTTCTGCTATCGGGCAAACAACTACCGTCCAGGCTTCCGATCCGAAAATTAGCCCAAAATCGGGTTTGTTAACTAGTTTCTTCGACAGAATGCGCCTGTCGGGACTGCGGCAAATCGAAGCGGCTTTGGCTGAAGTCAACGAAGAGTTAAAAGATTCTCGCTTGTCTGTTTTGGATCGGGCAATTGTGGCGGGAAGGCGGCGAGAGTTATTGGTGGCGAGGCGGTTAGTAAATAGGTTGCTAGCGCCTAGAGTACCCGTTAGTTCGCTGCCTGAGCAGCCGCCAATCAGCCGGGGAGTGGCTCCGCAGCCAAGCCAGGAACAGCGGGATGGAAAGAGTTCTGCAATAGTCTGTCGAGAGGTGAGTTTGTCGGCTGGGCGATCGCAAATCTTTGAAAATGGTTTCGCTAAAATTCAATATGGGTTAAAAAATCTCACGGGCGTTCCTTTGGAAATTGACATCTTTCGCGAAGAAAAACGGCGTGAATTACTCAATATTGTCTTGCACAAATTAGAAGATATTGTCGATGAATTACGCTTTTCGCAAGTGCAACTTAGTCAATTACCAGAAAAAAGATTGTTAATTTTGTTGGATTTGTGGCGCTTGGCAGCTATAGATTTTTTTGGTAAATACTACACTCTGCAACTTGGAAATCAAGATTTAGAAGTTGTGCAGATAATTCTCCAAGATGCCGAAATTGTCGAATTAGAGATTCTGGAAAAAATTCCCCAAGTGACTGATTTATTGGCTTACTTGCTGTTTGATATGACATTGATAATTGATAGTATTCCCTATTCTGTAGGAACAGTGGAAGCAATGGTGAGAGCAGAATTACTATTACAAAATATAGTAATTCAAGTGGCTAATGCTGTGGTACAACCTTTATTAAATCATTTGGCTGATGTGGAAGAAGTCAAGCAAAATTTTTACGATCAAAGGTTGGTTTCAACCAGGCAAATTGAAAGATTTAGAAACGAATTATCTTGGAAATATCGAGTAGAAAAATACGTAAATGAGCCAAAGGCAATTTTTGAAAGTCGCTATGATCTGTTAGTTTTGGATGGTTATGGTATCATCAAAACTTTTATTTATGCCCCTCGTAATTATGAGTTGCGAGAACTTTCGGGAATTCCATTAGCAGTGACTTTAGCATTAGAAACTAGAGATGCGATCGCCCCCCGTGTACGATCGGTTGTTTCCTTAGTTGGTAGAGGTGCAGTTTACGTTTTAACCCAAGTAGTTGGTCGAGGTATCGGTTTAATTGCTAGGGGAATTCTCCAGGGAATTGGTAACGCTTGGGATGATACAAAGTTTGGTAGAAATGCCAATCGAGGAAAGTAGGGAGGTAGAAAATGGGAAGAAAAAACGCTCTCTGGGACGGGTTTTGTTTTAATTCTTCGGCTGCGATTACAGTATTATCTGCTAAACTTACACCTACAATTAAAAACTTTCCCAATTCCTAAAGCCAGAGTTTTCCACATAACTAGAGGTAAAAATAGAGTGTGAACGAAGAAAAAAGAAATTTTACAGAACAGGCAGTTAACAAGTTTATTGAGTTTGTTTTATCGAGGTTGGTAGACGCAGAATGTCTGCAAGTTCGGATTAAATGTAATCTGAAAAATTTAAGACGTGGTGAACTGGATGCGTTGACTATTCAAATGTCTAATTTTCTGCTGCGACCAAACTTACGAGTTGCAGAGTTTCAGTTAGATATCGGTGCTGCTGCGGTGAATATGCAAAGTGTAATTCACCGCAAAATAGAGTTGTTACATCGTTCAGAAGGCAAGCTGCGAATTGCGATCGATCAGGTGCAATTGACTAAGGTACTTAATGCTGAATTAGCAGATTTATTAAAGGATAAACAGCAGGAAGTTCAATTTCAACAGGTGAATTGTGAATTAAAAACAGAGGGGGCGATCGCATTTCAGTTCAATTGGATTTCCGAGGGAAAAATCCAGTCAGGAACTTACATTACTCTACCTGAAATAGAGGCAAATGGTGAGGGAATTTTCTTGAAAAAACAGAGTTTAGTCGGCGAAGAGCCACCAACGGAATTTGTTAATTTAGCGATCGAACAAGTGAGCAATATTTTAAGCTTAAATGACATTGCTCAACGTGGCACAACCTTTAATATCCAACAAATTGATCTGGCAGCAAGTAAGCTGACAATACAAGCTAATGCCAATAT
>JBAVZX010001089.1:0-4009 GCA_049589015.1 Phormidium sp.
ATGCTGATTTATAGAAACTGAGATAAATTCTTTGCCACTCTTGATAAAGTTTTGTCAATGACTCTGGATATTCTAAAGTAGTAAAAAGTTGCTGTCCGTTACCCCAAGATAACTCAAATCGACAGGTGCGATCGATCCGTTCAATTTTCAGTTTATAAACTGCATTAGAAATCATTTGATTTGAGATTTTAGATGTAAAGTTGAAGAATTGATTATTTTATTGTGGCATCCGAAAAGTGAATGGTGGTAAAGTTATAGATAGCTTTTTACCTGTTTCTCGATCGGGCAAACTGGCAGTTACCAAAAATCTTTCATCCCAAGCACCAGCTATTTGAATATAAAGATAACTATCAGGACTATTTGGCCCGACTTTGCGTTGAACTAAAATGCCTGTAGAGTCACTGACTCGGAGATTTAAACCAGTAGGTAAACTAGTACCATAATTAGCAGCTAATATGAGTAATAACATCCATTCAGGAACGTTATTTTCTGCTAAAAAAGGCCAAGTTACAGCGTATAAATTGAATTGTTGTTCACTTAATTTGATTTTTTGATAAGCACCCCTCGCATGACTGGGAATTTCTACGCCCAGGTTTGATAAATTAGCGACAATTATTTCAAATTCTTCTGTAGTGCAGCGTAAAGATGCCGCACTAGTAGCGAAAGTTGGCATTAAAATCCAGGATAAATTTTGGGCTAATTCATCCATTTTATCTTGTAACCAAAGTCCTACATTTAACGCTGGTCTAGTGAGAATTTGCAGTAAACTATCTATGTTGGTTAATGTTGATTCGGCCTCGGTTTCTGTTTGATCAATTTCGGCAATTTCTAAGGTAAGAATAGTAGCTAATTGTTCCCAAGTTAATACCTCCCACAACGGGGAATTTGGAGATTCTAAGTTGTTTAATAAACTAGCTATTTCGGATTGAATATTTGCTAAATTTTCTAAGCGATCGCCAGTAATTTCCGGTAAACTAATTGCAGTAGCTGCTAAACAGCGCAAATATAATAATAGTCGTTCTGCCTGATTTTCGATCCAGGTATTTGGTATACTATAAGTCCAGTCTAAATTAGGTTGTAAATCTAACTCAGCAATCAGTTCAGTTAACCTATCGTAACGGATAAAACCTTCAACAATTGCTTGTCCATACTCTTCTTTGATATCTATAATTACATAAAAATGGGGAATAAATTCTGGTATTTCAATCGCTGCTCTGGGGAGAAAAATTTCTCGATCATCTAAACTGCCTTTGGCGATTAAACAGAGTTTAAAATCACCAACTTCTAAGTTACAAACTCCGGGAATTAAATTAGCAATTGTCGGATTTAATACAGAACATTTTGCTTGATTAATTGAGAGTTCAGGCGCACATTCTGTCAGCCATTCCACAAACCCAAATAAAGCTAAACTATCCAGATAAATTAGCCATTGTTGTTCAGGATTTTGGATGTAATTACTAATTTTTATTGCTGATTCGACTTGTTCTGGTAAAAGTGCGATCGCTTCTGTAGGTGCAGTTGTAAAATCTAAACTAAACTCGGTATAATTATTTGGTGAATAGCTCATCATTTCCCCCTTGAAAAAAACTCTATGATTAGATGAAAAACTGGAAAATCTATGTTGGCAAAACTTTCTTCAAATAATGGCAAAGTCTAGCAGCAAATAAGCTTTGTTTCCGGCGAAACGGAGTAGTAGATTCGGCTTCTGCTTCATTAATTAATTGCATAATTTGTTCATCAAGAGCAACTTCAATTTTTTGTTCTAATTGAGGTAGAATATCGGGATCAGTGTAAGCAGTTGCTTGTTGTAAAACGCAATTATGTAAGCACTTTAACATTCGTTGGCGCACATCAGCACGAAATTGTTTTAGTTTGAGCAAACGGCTAACTTGATATTGATATTCTAGTCCGATTAAAGCAGCAATTTCGCTCATTTGTAATTGTTCACAATGAAACAAATGAATCCCAAAAATAAACTGTTCAGCACTGTAGTTTTTTTGTCGGGAAGTGCGATTTAAGCGATCGCTAATTGCTGACTCTAAAGACTTGTCTAAGCAAGTCCGAAAAGCCGTTCTGTAAGCAGTTAAAAACTCTACTTCTTCCCCCTCTTGACTATTACTTTCTAAACTACAATTGTCTAGGATATATAAAGACTCAGTTTTAGCCATACCTCCGCGGATATAGATCCGATATTCTCGTAATTTATCTGCCATCTCTCGAAGTTGAGTCATCACTTTTTCAGATGGTAACTGGATACCAGATTTAGCCCGAAAAGATGAAATCATCTCCCCAATTTGAGAATTTGATGGTGGTAAACATTGTCCACCATTTCCCCCAGCTTGACGCAACTTTAATCTATCTCGACGATAAACAGCATGGTAAGTTTCCAAAAGTAAACTAAACTGTTTAATTTCTCCAGGTGTTAAATGATGAAATTCCGCAAAAATCCGTTGTAATTGTTTAAGGTTAGTGTCATTTAAAATCGCCCAATCACTGACTAAATAAACACCATGTTGTAATAAAAAAGTATTTAATTCGCGATGGTGCTTGACTAATCTAGCAATCCAACTATTCAAACTTCCCTTATGGGAATCAAAACTTTCTAAGATTTCCGTCGCCAGAGATTTGTACTGCAAATTTTCCATCTCAGCTTTAGTTTTGACTTGCTTAGGGGAAACTTCATCTAAGACAAAAGAAAATAAATCGCCGCGTGTAAAGCCATGTGTTTTCCCAAACTGCGCTTCTAATTGAAGGCAGATTTGTTCGATTTGGTGAGAAATAAAACAGCGCAAACAACTTTCTGCTACAGCAGCTTGATCGCTTTCATGCAGCAAGTGTAACAGACGATTTTGAATTGTGCGATCGTCTATTTGTGCTTCAGTTAACCATCCTGAAAACTCGGTTTGAAAAAATGCCTTAGCAGACTCAATTTCCTCGAATTTGCGCCTACCTGTAGCATCAATTCTCACCAGTTTCCAGTATTTTGATGCAACTACCATAACTGCTTCACTTAGTCCACATTGACTGATACTTACAATTGTGTCACCTCCTATGTAAATAATTGACAGCCTTGTAATCTTAGATATATCTAGGGTAATTGCACCTATGCAGTTGTTAAAATAATTCGGGAAAACTAATAACTGTATCCCGGAAATTTGCTGGTGTACCTACATCGAAAAAGTCACCTGCGACTTCATAAGCAAAACCAGCGTCAGTATTAATCCAAGTTTGCAATGCTGCGGAAAGATCCAATTCGGCTTTATATTGCTGTTGTTTAGCATTTTCCAAATACTCCATGAATTTACCTGGAAGTAGATAAATGCCGAAAACACAAAAGTATTGCGGTTTATTTCCCGGAATGCGAAGCGTAGCTGTTTCTGGATTTAGAGAAGGTTTTTCGCGCATATCAGTTAATTCATAAATATTAGTTTGGTTGGGAATTGCCCGCACTCCCACAACTCCATATTGATGAATTTCTGATTCATTGCGCCGTCGAACTCCTAATACACCTTTGCCAAATTCTTCTCCGACATTAAGCACTTGTTGCACGCAGGAAATCGAAGAATGGGATTTATAAATATGATCTCCTAAAAGTAAGACAAAAGGGTGAGAACCAACTATTTCTTTTGCTTGCAATACTGCATCACCAAAACCAGCTGGTTCTGGTTGATAAATGTAACGCAATCGATCGCCTAAACCCTTTAACTCATCCCAAGCATTTAAAATCTGTTTTCCCCCAAAGGTTTCTAAATTTCCTGTTGGCGGTTCGGTAAAATATCGACTAATTAATTCCCCATCACGCGGCGATACTACTAATATTATTTCCTCCACACCGCTGTCTAAAGCTTCTCGTACAATCCAATCTACAGATGGACGCAATGAACCATCTTTTCCGGGAATTGGTAACAATGCTTTAGGAACAACTTTAGTTGCTGGATATAAACGAGAAGCAAGTCCTGCTAGAGGAATAACAGCGTATCTGGGTTTCATAATTCACTTGTAATTGGTT
>JBAVZX010001090.1:0-3636 GCA_049589015.1 Phormidium sp.
ATAACTCCTCCCCAACCTGCAAAACTTCACCTGATTTTACAATACCTCCCGCCTCATTTCTCACCACAGCATAACCCCTTTGTAAAACCGACTTTGGATCTAAACTTGCCAACTTTTGCTGTAACAACTGACAACGCTGATTAGCTGTTTCAAACTGCTGATTAGTAACTTGAATTAACCTTTGCTGCAACCAAGAAAGCGATCGCCCTTTTTCCTCAACTTGCCGATCGATCCGCAAACGCCGCAACCGATTTTTTAATAATAAAACTCGACTCTCCTCCTTTTCAACTTGCCGATTAATCACCTTCCGCAAATGCAAAACTCTTTCTTGATGTTCCATAATTAAATCATCTAATCTAGGAACCACCTTTTCCGCTGCTGCTGTTGGAGTGTGGGCGGCAAAATCAGCTGCCAAATCTGCTAAAGATTCATCTCTTTCATGCCCAATTCCTGTTACAATGGGAATCGAAGAAAAGGCGATCGCTCTCACCACTCTTTCATCATTAAAACAAGCCAAATCTTCAACTGAACCACCACCACGCCCCAAAATTATCACCTGAACCCGATTGTCTTTTTCGACTCTGGCGATCGCCGCTACAATCGAATCTGGTGCTTGTTCCCCTTGCACGATCGCAGGAGACAACAACACCTGCAAACCAGGGTAACGTTGCTGAAGAGTCTTTTGAATATCTCCCCAAGCAGCGGCTTGCGGCGAAGTCACAACCGCGATAGTTTGAGGATGGGGGGGAAGCGATCGCTTTCTTTCCCGATCGAACAAACCCTCCGCCTGCAAACGGTTCCGCAACTGCTGAAAGCGTAACGCCTGTAAACCTTCCCCTGCTGGCAAAACTTGGAAAACTCGCAGTTGATACTCTCCCCGCTGCTGAAATACACTCAAACTACCCAAAACCAGCACTTGTTCGCCTTTTTTGGGCATTTGTACCAACTGTTTCACCAAATTACCCCAAACCACGCAGCGAATCGATGCTGTACCGTTGGAGTCTTGCAGGGTGAAAAATAACCCTTTAGAATGTGGGCTAGCACTAGAAACTTCTCCGTATATCCAAACCTGTGTCAGATTTGCGTCTTCTTCGAGTAACTCTTTAATGTAGTCGGTGATTCCGTCTACTGATAAGGCTGTTTCTAGTATGAGATTATGGGAAAGGGAAGAACTCATATAAACTCAAGGGCAACTTAAAAAAGCTTAAAGCACCAGATTCCTCTGGGATGCTAGACTCCCATTAACTCGCCGTAAGTCCCCCACTGAATTATGTACCCAGAATCAGTGGCGGGATATAAGGCGGGTGGCGACGATTGCATCTCCGATTAATGCCATAAGGTGAGAGAGGAGATGTATGAGGAGTCACCAAATATATCCGCAATGCCTGTTACTACAATATGGTTATAGCAGTAACAGGTCGATATTTGGAGAAGTTTAGATGAGACGACAAGCCGTAAAAGTTCGGTTGTATCCTACTGACGAGCAAGTTCAAATACTCGCACAGCACTTTGGTTGTGCGCGTTGGTGGTGGAATTATGGTTTAAATAAATGTATTGAAACCTATAAAGAAACTGGCAAAGGCTTGTCTCAGTCTGGACTTAATTCTTTACTACCAGAACTCAAAAAAAACCCAGTTTCAGGGTGGTTAGGAGAGTGTTATTCACAGGTTTTACAATCCGTGAGTCTCAATCTTAGTCGTGCATATCAAAATTTTTTTGAAGGTAGAGCAAAATATCCTAAGTTCAAATCAAAACATCATCGCCAATCAATTCAATACCCACAGAAAGTGAAACAAGTTGACGAATGTTTGAAGTTTCCAGGTAAGTTGGGTGTAGTCAAAGCAAAAATACATCGCCCACTTGACGGAACCATAAAAACTGTCACCGTAAGCAAATGTCCATCGGGCAAGTATTATGCCTCTGTGTTGATGGAGTATGAAGGCGATTTTCCTTCAACACCAAATGAAGGAAAAGTGATTGGTATTGATTTAGGACTTGTAGATTTTGCTGTTACTTACGATGGTGAGAAAGTTTCTAAATATCCCAATCCAAAACATCTAGCTAAGTATGAAAAGAAATTAGCCAAAAAACAACGCATTGCTGCACGTAAAGTCAAAGGCAGTAATCGTCGTAAAAAAGCCACAAAAATTGTAGCTAGGGTATATGAACAAGTTAGCAATGTCCGCCAAGACTATTTACATAAACTATCTAGAAAGATAGTTGATCACAATCAGGTTGTAGTAGTCGAAAATCTTTTCGTCAAGGGCATGGTTCGTAACCATAATCTAGCAAAAGCAATATCTGATACAGGATGGGCAACCTTCGTGAATTTCCTAAGCTACAAACTAGAACGTAGTGGAGGGAAGCTATTAGAGATAGACAGGTGGTTTCCTAGTTCCAAACTCTGCTCGAACTGTCATTACCAAGTTGTCCAGTTGCCATTAGACGTAAGGCAATGGTTATGTCCTCATTGCCTCACTTACCACGATAGGGATGGGAACGCAGCTGCAAATATTCGAGCAGAAGGCATCAGAATGCTGTCCTCCTCTGGGACGGGGGAGGCTAACGCCAATGGAGAGGAAGTAAGACCAATTCGAGGACGTAAGTCTCAAATGCGGCATTCCTCCGTGAAGTTGGAAGCCCACACTCAATCGGTACTCCGATGAGTGTGTGGTAGTTCACCAATATAGATTAATTAAACTTGGACGTTCTGAGCGGGAAAATCTAAACTAGAATAGTATATCTGTTCTAGTCCTGACTTCCAGACCAACAGTTTTTAAACCTCCTAACCCTAGAGGCGTTGTAATGAATATTGCATCAAATGATATCACTAGCAAGGAAAAAGCCCAAAACGCTGGCAAGGAAAAAGCCCTAAACCTAGTACTTAAACAAATAGAGAGTCAATTTGGGAAAGGGGCGATCGTTCGTTTGGGAGATGCTACTCGCATGAGAGTGGAAACCATCCCCAGTGGCTCGTTAACATTAGATTTAGCCTTGGGCGGTGGCTTACCCAAAGGACGGGTAATTGAAATATATGGCCCGGAAAGTTCGGGTAAAACGACGGTAGCGCTACACGCGATCGCAGAAGTTCAAAAAGCAGGTGGTATTGCTGCCTTTGTAGATGCAGAACACGCTCTAGATCCCACCTACGCGGCGGCCCTAGGCGTGGATATTGAAAATCTATTCGTTTCACAACCCGACACTGGTGAAGCAGGGTTAGAGATTGTGGATCAGTTAGTGCGATCGGCAGCAGTTGATGTTGTAGTAATAGACTCAGTAGCCGCCTTAGTACCTCGCGCCGAAATTGAAGGCGACATGGGCGATGCTCACGTAGGTTTACAAGCCCGGTTAATGAGCCAAGCTTTGCGGAAAATTACAGGTAATATCGGTAAATCTGGCTGTACCGTGATTTTCCTCAACCAATTGCGGCAAAAGATCGGTGTTACTTATGGTAATCCCGAAACTACTACTGGTGGTAATGCGCTGAAGTTTTACGCTTCTGTCAGACTTGACATTCGGCGGATTCAAACTTTGAAGAAAGGTACTGATGAGTTTGGGATTCGTGTGAAAGTTAAAGTTGCCAAAAACAAAGTTGCGCCTCCGTTCCGTATTGCCGAGTTTGACGTGATCTTTGGC
>JBAVZX010001091.1:0-2982 GCA_049589015.1 Phormidium sp.
ATTAACACCGGATTTGCTAACCATTCCTCCATTTTTGCCACGCGACGCATGATAGTTCGGGCATCTTGATAACCCCTTGCTACCATGTTTTTCAACAGTGCAATATTGGAACGGAGATATTCCGAAACTGTCTCGGTACTCAGTTTAATTGTGCAACCAGCACAAGAACGTTCGGCGCTAGCATCGGTTAATTCAAAAGCTTGCTCAACTTTTAAATCGGGCAAACCTTCGATTTCCATAATTCGCCCAGAAAAGATGTTTTTCTTGTTCTGTTTGGCGACAGTTAGCAAACCTTTTTGCATTGCTACATAAGGAATTGCATTCACAATATCTCGCAGGGTAATTCCGGGTTGCAATTCACCTTTGAAACGCACTAAAACTGATTCTGGCATATCCAAAGGCATGACACCTAAAGCAGCAGCAAATGCTACTAAACCTGAACCTGCGGGGAAGGAAATTCCTAACGGAAAACGAGTGTGAGAATCACCACCTGTTCCTACTGTATCGGGTAGCAACATTCGGTTTAACCAAGAGTGAATAATGCCATCTCCCGGACGTAATGAAACGCCTCCCCGTTGTGCCATGAAATCGGGTAATTCTTTGTGAGTTTTTACGTCAACTGGTTTAGGATATGCGGCAGTATGACAGAAACTTTGCATTACTAAATCTGCACTAAATCCTAAACAAGCAAGTTCTTTTAACTCATCTCTGGTCATCGGACCTGTGGTATCTTGAGAACCAACAGTTGTCATGATTGGTGTGCAAGAAGTTCCCGGACGAAGCCCTGGTAAACCGCAAGCTTTACCGACCATTTTTTGGGCTAAAGTAAAGCCTTTGCCTGTATCTTCAGGAGGTGTAGGACGGACAAATAAAGTGCTGGTTTCTAATCCTAAAGCTTCGCGGGTTTTGTCGGTTAAACTGCGTCCAATTAATAGGGGAATTCTCCCTCCTGCACGTACTTCATCGAGGATTGTTTCGGGTTTTAAAATAAAAGTGGAAATTATTTCTCCTGCTTCGTTGGTAATCTCTCCTTTGTAAGGATAAATGTTGATTACCATGCCTGTTTCTAGCTTGGTAACATCGCATTCAATCGGTAATGCACCTGCATCTTCAGCTGTGTTAAAAAAGATGGGAGCGATCGCACTTCCTAAAATATATCCCCCCGCCCGTTTGTTCGGCACAAAAGGAATATCATTACCGATATGCCACAACACCGAATTAATCGCCGATTTCCGCGAAGATCCAGTACCAACAACATCCCCCACATAAGCAACAGGATGTCCTTTTTCCTTCAATTGAGCAATAGTTTCTAAACCCCCAGGCATCCGACTTTCTAACATTGCTAAAGCGTGCAAAGGAATGTCCGGGCGCGTGGTAGCATGGGTCGCAGGAGATAAGTCATCAGTGTTAGTTTCCCCTGGAACTTTAAACACCGTCACCGTAATTTCTTTTGGCAATTTTGGGCGACTAGTAAACCATTCTGCATTCGCCCAAGAGTCAACCACTTGTTTAGCGTAGGGGTTAGAATCTGACATTTCAATTACATCATTGAAAGCATCAAAAACTAACAATGTTCTACTTAAAGCTGAAGCTGCGTTAGATGCGATCGCCGGATTTTTTGATTTCAACAAATCAATCAAAGATTGCACATTGTATCCACCTACCATCGTCCCTAACAAATATACCGCCCACTCAGGCGCAATCAGCGAACAGGTGATTTCCCCTTTAGTAATAGCGGTGAGAAATCCCGCTTTCACGTAAGCAGCAGGATCTACTCCGGGAGGAACGCGATCGCGCAATAATTCTACTAAATACTCCTCCTCCCCAGCAGGCGGATTTTTCAACAACTCGCAAAGTTCCGAAGTCTCTTGCGCCGAAAGCGGTAGCGGCGGAATCCCCAACTTCGCCCGTTCTTCTACCTGCTGACGATAAGCTGACAACATCAAGTATTCTCCTAATCTATCTCTCAGTTATATTAGTTACTTTATCGCTAATTAGGAGAGAGTATGTTATGGGATAACGATTTTGTGGATATTAAATGATTGCTTCAAGGATATTAGTACAAATAATTTAATTGTTTAAAAATATCTCTTACAGATTCTTTAAACTTTTGATATGAAGGTAAAGTATCCAGTTTGTTTAATTTAATAGTTTGTCCGATCGGTTGATATAATTCACCAATAGTTAATTCAGAACGGCGACGTTTAGGTAAACTATCTCTCGCCACTCGAATTGCTGATTCAATAATAACTTTAGGATCAGAAAAATCTTCAGGATTTTTGTTTATTCCTAACTCTTCATCATTTTTCTTTGTCCCCAATTGGCGTTTTAGTAATTCCTTATCTGCTAACATCCACGCCTCCGTCATTTGTACGGGAACAATAGCAACTAAGTTTTCACAAACTTCTATTTCCGATTCTTTAATCGTAACAAAAGCAGGAGAAATAAGATATTTAAATGCTGTTTCATCTGTGCGATCGTCTGCATCAACATGAAAACACAAAATCGTTGCTCCATTGTCGATCGCTTGACTAGCATAATGCAAAGCTTTTTCTTCAATGCTTCCAGCAAATTTTGGAACATGAATTGGCTCAAAAATTTCTAATTCTTGCAGACATTCCAAAGCAACTTCTTCAAATGTCCGCTTAATCACACTTTCTAAAAAGCGTATATCGGTAGTTCCTTCAGTAGCATAAGCAATAATTATTTGGGGAATCATCGGATAGCTTTAATTTCGTCTATTGCGGTTTTAGGATCGGCAGTTTCTAAATATTCGATTACTTTTGTTAAAGTCAGCTTACGTTCTTGTTCGCTAAATGATAAAGTCTGATTTGTTTCTGTATCTTTAGCAACAGGGAGAATTTTTGTAATTCTTAACTTAATTCTTTCCCCTTCAATATCAGTAATTAAACTATTCAATTGCGATAACCAGATACTAACATTTTTATCTTTTTGCCACTGAATTAATTCGCCAACCAAGAC
>JBAVZX010001092.1:0-3149 GCA_049589015.1 Phormidium sp.
TTTCTCGTTCCCAGGTTCAACCTGGGAACGAAGTCTGGGAGGTTCTACCTCCTTTCAGGAGCAAGATCTGAGTTAGACCAAAATCTACCAGGGTTCTAAGTATAATTACCAAAAAGCAAAACCCCTAAAACTGTTATGTTTTAGGGGTTCTGCTTTTTTAATTTGGTGGCGGGAAGTGGATTTGAACCACTGACCTTCGGGTTATGCTTACCACTACAGCTTTCGCTGCCTGGACTTCCAGTTTGGGGTCTGGACTCTCCCTTCACCCTCAGCCTAACTGTTAGGGTGCCTCCCATCGAGTCTCTACACCTTCTCCATTTCTGGAGCTTGGCTCGGGATTACCACGCTAAAGGCTTCCCCGAATTTGAGAGGCGATCGCAAACAAGTTTCCCTGCTTACAGCCCATAACAAAATTAACTTTCAAGCGTTTAGTTAATTTTGCTTTGCGAGCCCGACGAGCTACCAGACTGCTCTATCCCGCGTCGCTTCGTTGCTTTTGATTCACTCTCACTAGTATAAACATAAACTAAATCAAATTGCAACTATAAAAGCGATAATTCTCCAATTACTTCCAGACGCTTGTAAGTACCCAAGTTCAGGTAAGTTTCTGTCAAGGATTCAGCCACCGTCGGAGTAATCCAGCCCATTTGCCGCAACAGGTGAATAGCCACAGCACGTTTAGCACGTTTAGCACCATCGGTTACTTTAATTGCCAAACCCATGCCTTCACCCACACGACCAACGCACTGAATTCCTTCTGCACCAGCCTTACTGACTATTTCGCCCTGAGTAAGCTTCATCAATTCCGTATCAAATTCGCCCGGGCCAGCTACCATATTCGGATGACTAGTCATAGCCCGGACAATGCGTTCCATATCCAAATTATTTCCAGAGGACAATTGAGCATACAAAGAAGCCATTTGTCCCAACTGCATCAAATAGGTAGGAGCGCCACAATCATCATGAGCTTGAATAAACTCTTCTCCCGGCATTCGCAGCAATTCAGCGATTTTGCTCAAAATTAGCTGTTGTACCGGATGATTGCGCTGTAAGTAACCATTGAGCGACCAACTGCGTTGGTGACAAACAGCCAGCATTCCGGCGTGTTTCCCAGAGCAATTATATTCCAGAGGACTCTGCCTACCTTCTGGCATTGGACACTGGAGCGCGGATGGATCGATATCACAGCGCCAAAGGACGTTAAAAACCTGTCGTACCTGCTCAATATTCCCTTGGTGGGAACTACAGATAATCGCCAAGTCTCGGTCTGTCAGACCGTAACGTTCTAAAGTGCCTGTTGTAGTGACTGCTAGTGCTTGGAAAGGCTTGAGTGCTGAACGAGCAAAGGTAGCAGTTTCGGAATTACCTGCTACAGAAAGCACGCGCCCTTTGTCGTCACAAACAGTGGCTTGGACGCGATGTGCTGATTCAACAATGCCTTCCCGCAGCAGTCTAACTTCTAGTTCTGCGGTTTGAGTTCTTTTTCCCCTTGTCATGGGTAAGACTGTATCACTGGAGGGAGACGGAAAGGGAATTTTAGAGTTTTGATTTTAGATTTTGGATTGATTCCCAATAATTAATTTACAACTAATTAGCAGCCAGGGAGTTAAAGAAAAACCCAAATTAGGCTGCCTAAACAGAAAATCAAGGCTAGCAATGCCAAAGTTTTGTTAAGTCGCTGGAGGATTGGTTGGACTTGGTAGGTGACAATCAAGCGATCGCGAGTCAGAATTTCTGGTGGTTTATCCCAGCATTGCCCATCGTACCATCCCGATTCTTCGTAAAAAACGGTAGGCTTGGTCAAGCGATCGCGCACGTAACACCAACCCAAATACAACCGCAACAGTGCCAAAATCATAAACAAACTCGCTATTGCCCCACCACAAAGCATAAAGTGACCCACAAGTTTTTGGGGCGGAAAACTCGCCGCTGCCACTGGCCCTGCGAGAAGCCAACTCCAACCCCAAATCCAAGCCATCTTTCGCAAATAACTACCCCCATCAAGAGTGGCCCAGCGAAAAAACCAGGAATCTTTTAGTTCCTGGTACTCATTGATGGGTTGCTGTTCAGATGGTACCGGGCATACAGAAACAGAAGACTCCATCATCATTGCTCATCCACTCTTTCTTAGTTGTTAAACCTTGCGCTCAAGCCAGCACTTGACGACATTTGACAATTAAATAGAGTAGTCTAAATCATCAACTATCTTGTTGTTGAGCCAAATTAACTCGTTCTGCGTGACCCCAGAATGCTTCCAGATTATAAAATTCTCGTTCTTTCGGCATCAAGATATGGACGATCACATCACCATAATCCAGTACTAGCCAGCTGGCTTCTGCTTGGCCCTCAATTCTCAGAGGCCGACGTTGCCAATGTTTTTCTACCTGGTCTTGAATTGCATGGGAAATTGCCCGTACTTGGACTCTAGAAAAGCCTGTGACTAAGACAAAATAATCCGCCAAATAGGATATATCTGACACCTGCAATGCAATCAAGTCATCTCCCTTGCGGTCTAATGCTGCTTCTACAATCGTGGCAAGCATTTCTTGATTTGCATCTTCGCCTGCTGCTGCCTTATGGACATCAGTATTTGCCAGTGCGGTGGTCAATGTGGAATTTACAGTTGGGAAATTCTCGGACATTCAACTCCTTAAACGCTATGCAATGTTTTTTAAATGACTTTTATCTGAAGCAAATTTTCAGACTGCCGATTCCGTAACCAAAATCGGTTTTCTATAGTCTAGCGTTCCCAGAAAAATCAATTTTGCCATTTTGCCTCTCATGATAACTTGCCTCAGAAAGTCACGCTATCAATCAGGGCAGTCGTTCGATCTTGGAGTCTTGTTCTACTAGCGGCTAAAAACACGGTACAACTGGGTAAGTTCATACTTGGTCTGCCCAAAGTATGATTCGCGATCGCTTGTAATATTTCTTCATCAATCACTAAAAAAAAGCCATCTCTAGGAAGAATCGCATTAACGATATCTAGCAGAGATAGTTTAGTTCTTGTATTTATAGAAATATTTGCTCCCTGTTACCTTCCTTCGCCAAATTGTCCAGCTTTAGACAGATAGCCGGATTTTCCACCTGGAAATAGTGACTTTAACCAGGCAAAGGTTTAACTTTGGAAATTGGTTGAGGCATTACAG
>JBAVZX010001093.1:0-11304 GCA_049589015.1 Phormidium sp.
GATAAATGCCTTCTCGGTGCAATAGTTCGGCGTGTGTACCAACTTCGACTATTTGACCTTGGTCTAGTACGATGATTTTATCTGCTTCCCGAATGGTGCTGAGTCGGTGGGCGATGATGATTGTGGTACGGGTGCCTAAGATACTTCGCATTGCTAGCTGGATCGATCGCTCGGATTCATAATCCAAACTAGAGGTTGCTTCATCAAAGATTAGCACATCGGGATTGACTAACAGCGCCCTGGCAATTCCTAACCGCTGTCGTTGTCCACCAGAAAGCCTTACGCCTCGTTCTCCGACTACTGTATAGTAACCTTGGGGCATTTCCTCAATTACTTCGGTAACTCTGGCGATGCGACAAGCTTCTTCTACCTCTGCGAATGTGGCGTTGGGATTGCCATATTTCAGGTTATCGAGAATTGTACCGTTGAAAATGTCTACTTCTTGGTGGACGATCGCTAATCTCCGTCGGTAAGCTGTAACATCAAGCTGGCGAATCTCTTCTCCATCTATGAAAATCTGCCCTTGGGTAGGTTCAAAATACCGAAATAGTAGCTTGACTAAAGTCGATTTTCCTGAGCCAGAACGTCCGACTAAAGCTACAGTTTGATAGGGTTCAATTAGCAGGTTGATGTTTTGTAGGACTAAGCGATCGCTACTATAGCCAAAACTCATTTTGCTCAACTCAATTTTGCCCGTAAACTGATAACTACTAGTAGGAGATAAACTCTTTTCTGATGCGATTAAACCAATTGCATCCTCACCAGATGGTTGCTGAATAAATTCATGAAATCGCAGCATTGAAGCATAGCGACGCGCAAATACTTCTGCTAAGTTACTAATCGGTTCCAACTCAGAATAAGCCATGCTAGAGATAGTTAGAGTTGTGACAAAATGCCCTAAAGAAATTTGTCCACCAACTGTCGCAGCCAGAGTTAAACCTAACACCATAAACACAAAGAATTGAATCACCGTTCTTTGCCAAGTAGTTAGCCTGACGTAAGCTTTGTGAATTCGGAAATCAACTACTTTCAATTCTCTGTCTAAGCGTTGATTTTGCCGTTTAAATTCTGTTGATTCGGTAGCAAACGCTTTGACTGTCTTGATGTTGGTGATAATCTCCGAAGTCCGGCTTTCGGTATTTTCCATATACTTATCTAGCCGTTCTTCTCTCTTCATTATTTCTTGCAAATTTTTGATGCTAAAGCCTAGAATTAGCATGAAAGACAGCAAAAACAGAATTGCAATTCGCCACTCTATCAAACAAATAATCACAAAAATTCCCAAAACTCTGGCGAGTTTGGGAATTAATTGTCCGGCAATTTCTGGGTAAGTCCATGTATGATTAGAAATGCCTCTGGCGACTCTTCCGGCAATTCGACCGGGGTTGTTTTCGTCATAAAATTCTAAGGGTAAGGTGAGGATTTTTTCCAAGGCTTTTCCGAAATTATCTCGCCGAGAACGTAGGGCGATATCCCAATGAAACCAAGTACTAATCCAAGGTTGAATGGGTGCTCTAACTACGGTAACAACAAAGATGATTCCTAAAAGTACACTTAGGGATAAAATCTTATTTGCAGGTATCCCGGTAAGTGTGGCTACTGTTGCGATCGCTGTTTGCATTGGGCTATCTAAACTTTGTCCAGATAGCACGTTTAAAATTTGTCCAATGGTGTAAGGCACCACCAGGTCAATAATTTCAAACACACTCGCAGCGGTAATGCTCAAAAGTGCGATCGTCTTATAAGGACGAAAATATCCGACGACATCTGCAAATTTTGCCATGTCTTCGCTGGGGAACGACAACCACACCCAGTCTTTTCATCAAAGTTAACTGGGCTTCTTGTATTATAGTTGTATTACAAAAACTTGGTTGCTTTCAAATCAAAAATCCCAAATCAAATGAATACTCCCAAACCCCCCAACTCCGAAAAATACGCCCGTCTCAAAGAAGAGATTAAAGCACCTTATCGAGGTTTGAGACAGTTTATTTATATAGCCTTTGGCGCTTCTGGACTCATTGGCGCTGTAGTATTTTTGTCCCAACTAGCCGCAGGTCGAGAAGTTGATACAGCCCTGCCTAATTTTGCCCTGCAACTGGGTATATTAGCTTTAATGGTGTGGCTGTTCCGCTTCGAGCAACGAGTCGCCAAAAAATCCCAGGCGAAAAAAGCCAAGCGTGATTTGTAACCTAAATCAATGGCTCAAATCTTAAAAAAGTATAAAGATTTTTAGAAATTTAGTTAAGGTAACGTATGAGCAACACAACTTTACGAAACGCAACAATTCAAGAAACTTGGTAAGAAATATAAAGAAAACATTAACAATTTTAGGATTTCGCGATATTGCTGTCACAATAAAGGTGTCTGAAACGGGGTCAGCCTATATAAAGACCCTGACTATAAAATCCCCCCCGGACATAAATACCGGGTTTTAAATGGGGTCAGCTAAGATAAAGACCCCCAATCTAAAAAAACTGACAGCTTTTTAAAGTCAGATTAAAGAACCAGCCCAGAACTTCCTGCGGCTGGTTCTTTGTTTTAAGTTCGTTGTAAACACTTCAGTGTTTCTCTTTGGCTAGGAAACACTGAAGTGTTTACAACAAACGATTATTGTCCTTCTGGTTGCGATGGCGTATTGGAGGAAACTGTTACTACGTAAGGGGAAGCAATAGCTTCCGCACGTCCCGAATTTACCATCGCCTGATACACAAAAGCAGCAATATCAGCCCTAGTGACAACTTGATTAGGATTTAACTGACTTTGTTCTGGGTAATTTACCACCAACTTTTGGTTAGTGGCAGCGGCGACAGCAGGGGCGGCGTAACTGGGAATTTGGGCAGCATCTTTGTAAAAAGCCAACACAGTAGTATTACCATTGGGCAGTTTCAAACCAGTTGCCAATGCCACTAATGCTTGAACTCTGGTAATTGGTTGCAGAGGTCGGAAATTGCGCCCTTCTCCAGATAGATAACCACCTCGGTAAGCAGCTTGAATGGCGGAAAAAGCCCAAAAATTACTTTTCACATCGGCAAAAGTCATGCTGGGGCGCTGTGGAGTAGGCGCAAAAGCTTTTTGAATAATCACTGCAAATTGGGCGCGGTTGACTGGTTCGCTGGGGCGAAATGTCCCATCTTCATAACCAGTAATAATACCCTTAGCGACGAGGGCTTCAATATAAGGTTTTGCCCAGTGTCCTTCAATATCTGTAAAAGCAGCATTAGTCCCGCCAGTGGGCGGTTTTACCGTTGCGGCGACAAAATTTACTCGCCCGGAAATGCGACTGCGGTTAATATCATTACCGATCGCCAAAATAGTAACAGAAGAAGTAGCATTCTGAAGATCGAATTTCGCATTATTGCGAATAATATTATTCCCTGGTTCAGCTTCTGTTCCCAAATCAGGTTGAGCATTAATTGTGACTACAATACCAGCACGAGCATTATTTTGAATTAAATTATTCCGCAACACCGGACGAGCAGAATCATTAATATAAATACCATCAGTGTTTTGCAGAATCCGATTTTCGGCAATCAATGGGGAAGAAGTACCGCCAATAGCAATACCAAAACCCGTACTTTGAAACTGATTACGTAGAATTTGCCCTCTAGCAGCACGCGCCACAGAAATTCCATTACCATCATTGCGGGTAAACAGGTTATTTTCAATTTTGGGATTAGCTTCCCCAGTCATAAAGATTCCTTCCCGCTTACTATCACTAAAAGTGTTATTAGCAATAGTCGGATTGCTCGATTCAATCCAGACAGCTGTACCCCGTTTATTGGGGTTACTCACAGTTACCCCGCGAATCTCAGATTCACTTTCCGCTAAAATTGTCGCATTTTGACCAGCAAAAGTCGGGCTCAGATATTTACCACCACCGAGAATCACAATACTCTGACCTCTAGTAGAATCATCCCCTCGTAAAATTACCCCCCTTTTGACGAATAAGGGGAAGACTTCGCCAGTTTGGGCGGTATAAGAACCAGGTACTAGCTGAATTACTGTTCCCGGTTGCGCTTGTTGGAGGGCGAATGTAATAGTACGGTAAGGTGCAGCTTGATTACCAGCACCAGCACTATCATTGCCTGTTTGAGGATTAACGTAAATAATATTGGCAGTTGCAGGTGCAGTTGTGGGAGTTGTTTGTTGGGAGATTAACTGAGACTCTGCCCAAGCGGGAAGTAAAATTAATCCACTAGAAGCAGAAAGCAAGAATGCTGCTAATCCAGCTTTTAGGGTCTTAGCAGCTGGAATAGATTTAGGAAAATGTTGGTTCAAAATAGTCACCTGAATGATGTGAGAAGCTGAGTGTTTACTCATTTTCGGATATTTTGAGTTCTATATTTTTATACTTAACCACCCCTAAAATAAACAACTGAAATTGACTGTTGGTTTACCATATTCAACGTTCTAAATGCAAGAGTCATAAGTAGTAAAGTTGTTAGATATAATTTTGTTCTTACAATGAAAAAACTGCCACCTTGAAAGCAGCAGTCTTGAGAATTGAAAAACTAATGCCGTGGAGCAGAAATAACTAAAAATGTATGTGAAAGCTGACTGTAGAAGCCTTCTTTCCTTCCGCCTTCTTGCATTAATCGGTTGAAGCCGATCGATCTTAATAAGCCAAAGTTTCTAAAGTTTCGCGAAGATACCGACGCACTCGATAATCAAGGCTGGTATCATCTTGATCGAGTTGTTGCTCAAATTGCCAACGCTCAAAACCGGAACAAGAAGCGATCGCTTCTTTGAGGTTATCCCAGATTTGAGCATCATTAATAGCTGGAATGTTCGACGCAGCAGGTTGTTTAGCCATAATTCTCCCAAAGAGGAATCACAGATTAGGTGGATGAAGTAGACTTAGTATCTTCCATTGTGGATGAATCCGGCTCTTGGCTTGGTGTTTTTGGCAACGATTTTATCGGTAAAATTTTATCTACCTGATACCCAGCAATCATAAAATCAGCCCGAATTTTTTCTACTGGATAAGGTTCTGTATTGGCAAAAGCTGATTCCTTGGTAAGTAACACACCCAAAACACTCAAAGGAATCTGAAAAAACAGATTAGATAACAGAAAAGCCACTCCCGCGACTAACAAACCGACAATTCGCCATGACGGTGGTAAAGGTGTCATTCCCTCTGCCATAGGAGATAGACTATAAATTTGCCAGAGAACCCAAAGTAAGAACAATGGTGCTAGTATCGCTCCGACCTTTTCTAAAGGGCGTTTAAATAAACTCAAAATCTTTCTTTGTTCAACTGTGAGTACTTCTGGCTTGAGAGCCACTATCAAAACGCAGAAAATATTAAAAGGTTTCACCAATTGCATCCACAAAATCGGAGCAATCCCAATCACAGCAATTAAACTAAATTCCAACCAAACTGGCAATAAGGGATTACCCACCGCTAAGGATAACAGCAGTAGTCCTAAGCAAATCGGTAAAGCTGTTATTCCAGCTAAGTGAATCCATAAGAAAGGCTCAGACCAAAAAGAACGCATAACTATTTTCAATTGAGGATTTTAGATTTTAGATTGTAGATGGAAAAAGCCCTCCACAATCTAAAATCTTGCATCTGATCCTAATTACCCGTCAAAGTACGGCGTTTAGTCACCATCCGATAGGCTTCGATAATGTCACCTTCTTTCCAGTCGTTGAACTTATCGATCCCGACACCGCACTCAAATCCAGCATTGACTTCTTTAGTATCTTCCTTCATTCGTTTCAAGGAATCCAAAGAGCCTTCATAGAGGACTTGGTTATTGCGGCGTACCCGCACTTTGCAGTTGCGGATCACCTTGCCAGATAGAATATAACAACCAGCGACCGCGCCTCGACCCACAGGGAAGACCGCACGTACTTCTACCTGACCAAGGGGTTCCTCTACCATTTCTGGCTCCAGCAAGCCTTCCATCGCCCCTTGAATGTCTTCCAAGAGTTTGTAAATGATGTTGTACTCGCGAACATCAACACCTGCTTGGTCGGCAGCTTGGCGTGCGCCACTAGCCAAGGTAGTATTGAAGCCAATAATGACGGCGTTACTAGCTGCGGCTAAGTCAACGTCTGTCTGGGTAACTTCCCCTGGTGCCGCTAACAAGATGCGAATTTGCACCTGATTTTGGGGCAGTTGTTCTAATGAACCGATAATCGCTTCTAGAGAACCTTGAACATCTGCTTTCAAAATCAAATTGAGTTCTTTGAGTTCTCCTTCTTGAGCTTTAGCCGAGAGGGTAGTTAGAGTCACACCAATGCGTTGCCAGCGAGATAGCTGTTTTTCTTTGGCGCGTGCTTCCGCAATTAATCTAGCTTTCTTCTCATCCTGGTAGACTTCAAACTCATCACCTGCGGCTGGAACATCACCCAAACCTAACACTTCTACTGCGAAGGAAGGAGTTGCTGCTTCGACACGCTCACCTCGATCATCCACCATCGCCCGGACTTTACCAAAGGCTGATCCAGCTACTAGGATGTCACCAACACGCAGGCTACCATTTTGGACTAACAAGGTAGCGACTGACCCTCTGGATTTGTCCAAGTTAGCTTCAATTACAGTCCCTTTAGCGGCACGATTGGGGTTAGCCAAGAGATTTTCATCTACTTCAGCGATCAGGAGAATCATTTCTAGGAGTGTATCCAAATTTTCTTTTTGGATGGCACTCACTGGCACCATAATCGTCTCGCCGCCCCATTCTTCTGGTACTAAACCAAATTCGGTTAATTCTTGTTTAACGCGATCGGGCTGAGCGTCTGGTTTATCAATTTTGTTAATTGCCACCAAAATCGGCACTTCAGCAGCTTTGGCGTGACTAATTGCTTCAATTGTCTGTGGTTGTACCCCATCATCGGCGGCGACCACTAACACAGCAATATCTGTTACCCTAGCTCCCCTTGCCCGCATTGCGGTAAAGGCTTCGTGTCCTGGAGTATCCAGGAATACCACCTGTTGATTTTCCCCATTATGTTGGACATCTACGTGGTAAGCACCAATATGCTGGGTAATTCCACCTGCTTCTCCCTGAGCCACTTTGCTAGCTCGGATCGCATCTAACAAGCTAGTTTTACCGTGGTCTACGTGACCCATGATCGTAACTACTGGGGGACGACGCTCTAGGTATTCCCGATCTGCTTCTTCGATCATATCGGTACTCTTGGTAGCTTCCGATTGCTTCTGAGCAGTTTCTACTTCTACACCCAGTTCGTTTGCCACCATTGTTGTGGTAGCCATATCCAAGTTTTGGGTCAAGTTAACAGCAATTGCCTTCATGAATAACCGTCTGATGATTTCCGTCTCTGCTATTCCCAAAGCAGAGGCTAGTTCCTGGACGGTCATATTGCCAGTTAATACTAGCTTTTGCGGACGTTCTGGTGTTATGTCTTCTGGTGGTCTACGCCTGTTGTTGCCTGACCGACTAGCACCTCCATCTCGTGAAGGTTTGGCTCTGGCCGTTGGTAAACTAGCAACTGGTGTGGGTTGAGATAGTTTGGCAACTTTTGGCTTTGGTGGACGAGCTACGGACATACTGACATGAATAGCCGGAACTAAAGCATCAAGTTCTGGATCATCAAAATCAATCTCGTCTTCATCAATAATTTGCTTGCTGCGTTTACCCTTACCCGCCAGCTTTGCAGCCTTTTGCGGTTGTTCTTCTTCCTCTTCTTCCCATTTCTTTTTCTTCGGCGCTGTCCTGGGCGGGATTGCCGTAGGTCGCTTCAGATCTTTGTCTGGCTTATTGCGTGGTTTACCTTCTAAATCTTCATCTATGATTGCTGGTTCTATCTCTTCTCCAGCACCACCAGTTCTACCAGGAGATTTCAACGCTGCTGGAGCGGTTGGTCTGACTGGCGGTTTCGGGCGTTGCAGTTCTGGTACTGCTGGAATTGGTGCTGTAAGTGCGGCTGGTCGATTTGGTTTTTCACCTGTGGCAGCAACTTTTTCTGGTCTTTCTTGACGATCCCGTGATGGTTGTCCTGGTTTGGGCTTTTTCCGGGGTTGCTCGCTCTTAGGTTGGTCTATCTTTGGCTGCTCAAGTGTTTGTGGTTCTTGAGGTTGTTGCCCTTGTTGAGGCTGAGGCCGCGGTGTGAGCGATTGCGGCACATTAGCACTGGCCGCACTGGGTCTTGACGGTGGTTCAACCAGCTTGGGTTTTGGTGCTACCGTAGGAGTGACGGGTGGATTCTGTGATTGTTTGGGTTTACCATCCGATGTTTCCCGATCCCGATCTGCTTGCTTGGAGGTTATCTCCTGCTGCGGATTTGGACGCGCTGGTTTGTTCGGCGCTGTCGGTTTTACGGATGACTGCGTTGGCTGATTGTTTACTGGTGATTTGGGGGGAATCGCAACTGTTGCCCCCGTTGGTTTAGCTGGGTTGTTGGAGATCTCCTGATGCTGGCGAATTCCTAAAATTTGTTGTTTTTTGGGAGCGTTGGGTTTAGCTCCTGATAGCGATAGCGGCGCGTTTGCGCTAGCTTGTGAGTTGGGGTTATTTCTAGAACCTGATGTTGAGACGCGATTCATTACCTCTTTAGTTGGAGAAGAATGCTGGGCGGTGTATTTTTCCGCTGCTGTACGAATGCGTTCTGCATCCGCGTCTGGAATGGTGCTGCTATGGCTTTTTACCGGAATTCGCAGCTGGTCGCAAATAGCAAGGATATCCTTATTTTCCAAATTCAATTCCCGTGATAACTCGTAAATTCTGACTTTGCCGTTGTTCATCCACGCTTTCCCCTTGAATCCTACCAGTGGTCACTCTCTTTTGAGCCACTGCTTTTGATAGATGTTTACATCATTGGAACGCTGCCTCCTTTGGCGGAGTTCAAATAGTGTTAGTGCGACCAAGAAAAAGCTTGTGTGTGCTTTTTGCTTGACTGGGGCCTCTGAGATAAGTTAATAAATCAGATCCAACTTCTAAAGTAGTTGTTTTCACCTGCGTGCGTCAAATAGTCGGATTGCTAGTAGGCAAACGCTATGCGATCGCCTTAGCACGTATCGCGCACACTTCACACCCACTCTTCTAATGTTGCACCAAATTTTTCTTAACTGTGATTGTTATTGCTGATTATTTAACTCCATTTTGTTATTTAATTATGAATTTTACTATTTTGGCATCCAATAGCATGGGATGAGGCTACTGATTTTCCGCCATTTCTCTAGATAATTTTGGAGGTGACTCAGTGCCTCAATCTATTGCCGGATCGGATGCTGGTGGTTTTGGGGACGTAGGATTCGCTTGTACAGGCTGATTGGATAAACGTTGCCATAAGGCTTGATATAGCTCTGGGGGTACGGTTGCTCTTAATGTTTTACCCAAGCGATTTTTTTTCTGCGCTGTTTCCAGGCAACTTGCTTGGGGACAAAGATAGGCCGATCGCCCCATGCCCTGATCTAATTGTACCTGCCGTGAGGGATAGACTCTGACAATTCGCCAAAAATTTGACTTTAAATCTACCTTTCGGCAACTGATACAACGTCGATAGTTAGGTTTCACGCTGATTCTTCATCTTCTGGAAGAGATGTATCTTCATCGTAGTCTGTTTCTTCTGCGTCACCATCTAAGCTGTAGATTCTAATGCTGTCTCCTGTCTGGGCATCAATGCTGGCTGCCTGCCCTTTGGCTAATGCTTCGGCAATTTTTTGGTCTTCCGCCGCTGCATCGTACTTGGCAATATCTTTAATATCGATTTTCCAACCAGTCAAACGGGCTGCTAGACGAACGTTCTGCCCTTCTTTCCCGATCGCTAAACTCAGTTGATCTTCGCTGACGAGAATGTGAGCTTGCCGACCTTCGGGGTTAACTAACCGCACTTCTTCTACTCTAGCTGGACTGAGGGAATTTTGAATGTAGGTAGCCGGATCGGGCGACCAGCGAATTACGTCGATTTTCTCTCCCCGCAATTCGTTGACTACGACTTGAATCCGCGAACCTCTAGCGCCAATACAAGCACCTACTGGGTCTACGTCTCTTTCTAACGTATCTACTGCTATTTTAGTCCGAGGGCCGAGGGAACGTGAGGGCGGATTAGCCTCTCTTGCTACGGCGACTATCCGCACTACTTCATCTTCGATTTCGGGGACTTCGTTGGCAAATAGGTAAACTACTAATCCAGCAGATGCTCTGGATACTAGCAGTTGTGGGCCTCTTTGCGGGCCTTCCCGAACTTTTTTCAGGAAGACTTTAAAGGTGGCGTTGGCGCGGTAGTTGTCGTTGGGGAGTTGTTCTCGTTTGGGTAGTTCGGCTTCGACTTCTGGCTGACCAAAGTTACTACTAACAGCTAGAATTACTGATTGCCGTTCAAATCGCAAAACTCTGGCTTGTAAGACTGTTCCTTCTAAGTCTTGAAACTCTTCTTGAATCAACTTACGTTGCTGATCTCGCAGTTTTTGCGATAGGACTTGTTTGGTTTGAATCGCTGCCATGCGGCCAAATTCGCCTTGATCTGGTGTGACATCCAATACTACGGTGTCGCTGAGTTGGGCTTCTTCGACCACTTCTTTAACTTCATCGAGGGCAATTTCGTGGTCGGGGTTGGTGACTTTTTCGACTATGCTTTTGGTGGCGAGAACCCGAAAGCCTTCTTCTTCTACGTCTAGTTCCACTTCTAAATTGTCGAAGTAGTTATCGTCAAAATGCCGCCGATCCATGTTTTGTGTGCGTCGATAACGTTCGTAGCCTTTGAGAAGTGCTTCGCGCAGTGCTTCTTTAACGGCGTGTTTGGGTAGGTTACGTTCTCGACTAATACTTTCTATTAGGTCTTTTAGTCCTGGTAATTTAACGATTGTCACAAGTAAAAAGCCTCCTAAATGTTTTTCTGCGGTGACAGTCTGGTGGGTAAATTTTAGATTGGCGATCTGTGCTACGCACACGCTACGCCACCGATTCCCCAACTTTCAGTTGGCGGTAGTATGGGTACGTTCAGAAATTGAAAATCGGCTATCTAAAATCGCAAATTGTTACTCTTTTTCTTCCAGTTGCACCCTAGTAATCAAGGGGCGCGGAATGGCGATCGCCCGTCCTTTTTGATTCAAGTAAACTGATGTGTCATCTCGTTTGATCAGTTTTCCTCGCCATTCACTCTTGCCTTCTAATGGTTCAGATGTGTTGACGAGTACTGTAAATCCTTTAAAGGAGATAAACTCTCTATCGCTGGATAGATGGCGAGAAATTCCGGGACTGGAAATTTCCAATACGTAAGCGTCTGGAATTATGTCTGTAGCATCTAAGCTGGTTTCTAAAGCCCGACTCATCCGTTCGCAGTCATTTAAACTAGTGTCTTGCACAGGGTTACGAATGTCCACTCGCAACACGGGAG
>JBAVZX010001094.1:0-3083 GCA_049589015.1 Phormidium sp.
GCCTTAAATGTATCTACTGAATCAGTGATTAAAAACTTAGAAGCGCGAGTCAAAATTTGCGAACAAAAAACTCAATCTTTATTAGAAAAAGACCGTCCTAAAGTACTTTGTGTTGAATGGATCGAACCTCTAATGGTTGCATCTAATTGGATTCCTGAAATGGTGAAAATTGCTGGAGGAGAACCTCTTTTTAGTGTTAGCGGTCAACCTTCACCTAAGTTAAATTGGGAATCAGTTTTTAATGCTAATGCAGATGTGATTATTTTCATGCCTTGCGGATTCAATTTAGACCGCACTCACCAAGAAGCTACTTCTTTAACTCAACGACCAGAATGGCAAAATTTACGGGCTGTGCAAAAGGGAAGAGTTTATATCACCGATGGCAATGCCTTTTTTAACCGTCCAGGGCCAAGATTAGCTGAATCAGTAGAAATTTTAGCAGAGATCTTGCACCCAGAAACTTTCCAATATGGCTACCAAAATCAAGCTTGGCAACAATTATCGAGCTAATTTCTGGGATTTATTTCCGAAATTTTGCTGATTTTAACTTTCAAATTAACCCTAAGCGATCGCACAACAAAGCCACCAAAACCGCAAAAATGGTAATCTGTAGTGCTACTAGGGGATGTTGTCCCTGACTGACTGCAAAAGAGGTAACAATACCTGCCCCTAAACCAGCAGTAACGACAGCACCTACCAGATCTTGATTCGAGTTTTTGTTGTACATAAATTCATCCCAGAATTAGCAAAGAAACCAGATCAATTTACTGTTTTCCAAACTACCATCCTGGATTGAATTAATTAAGGTGTTGCCTGAATATTGCAACTAACTTTAAGATTTTGCTACTTTTCTTAACAGATCAATTAGCTGTTTAATCATTAGATGCCTGTGTTTGTTCTCCTTCTTCCGCCCGCTTAATATTTCCCACTTTTACCCAACCTTCGCTACTCCCATCTTCCGAGCGAATTTTAACCCAACGTTTGTCATCACTTGTAGCCAAAACTACCACTTCTTCGTTATAAGCTACACTACCAATTCTTTCCGAGTCAGAGCTAGGATTATTGCGAAGACTTAAACCACTTGACCAAATCACCCGCCCTTTGTATGCTCCAGGTTCTAAGGGTTTTTCGGTAGGTTGTCTAGTTGGGGTTGGGGTATTAGTACTAACTTCTGTAGCCGTAGGAGTACTCGCTGCTGGTGGTTGACTTTTAGCTGCAACTGGCTTGACCTTATTGGCATTTTTTTCATTGGCGAATATAGGTTTTTCTGGAGGTGCAGTCAATTTGGTGACAAAATACAGCGCCCCCGCAACACCTGCACCTGCTAACAAACCAATAGCGATCACAAAACCAATCAAAAATTTAACGATTCCAGAAAAGCTCATACTTATCACCCGCTCACGCCAATTTTGCTCAATGCAAGTATATAATACGGCAATCTAAATATTACCGCCGTTGATTTTTAATCCGATCGCTCAGACTGCTATGCTTAGAAGCTAAACGCGCCTTACCCGCCGCCGCCCAATCTTGTAAAAACTCAATTTGTTCTTGAGCAGTTCTGGCTAAAGGTACAATTTGGCTAGCCGCTTCTAAAATATCATCTAAGTTAAAATCTCGGTTTTGACTAAAACCAATGTGCATCGCTTCTGTCAAAGCTTGCTCAATTTCTGCACCCGAAAAATCAGGCGTTTCGTAAGCTAAACGATCCAAATCATAACTATTCAAATTATGCGGACGTAGCCGAGTTAAATGTACCCCAAAAATTGCCCTCCTTTCTTCTTGCGTCGGTAAACCCACAAAAAAGATTTCATCAAACCTACCTTTTCGTAACATTTCCGCTGGTAAAGTTTGAATATTATTCGCAGTCGCCACCACAAAAACCGGAGTAGTTTTTTCAGCTAACCAAGTAATAAATGTGCCAAAAACCCGGTTACTAGTACCTGCATCACCTTTGCCATCTATTCCCGAAAAAGCTTTATCAATTTCATCAATCCATAATACACAAGGAGATAAAGCTTCGGCTAATTGAATCATTTGTCTAGTGCGAGATTCTGATTCTCCCACTAACCCACCAAACAAGCGTCCTACATCTAATCTTAATAAAGGTAAATGCCAATGGTGCGCGATCGCCTTTGCCATCAAAGATTTACCCGTCCCCTGAATTCCAACTAACAATAAACCTCTCGGATGCGGTAAACCATATTGTCTCGCCCTTTCCGAAAAAGCCCCACCCCGCCGCAATAACCATTCTTTTAAATTATCCAATCCCCCCACATCAGAAATATTTTCCGTAGCCGGATAGAACTCTAAAATTTGAGTTTGGCGAATCGTTTGGCGCTTTTCTTCTAATACCAAATCTACATCTTCCGGGCGTAATTCGCCATGAGTTGCGATCGCTCTCGCCAACACCCGCCGAATTCTTTCCAAAGAAAGCCCTTGACACGATCGCACAATTTGATCTAAAACTCTACCTTCCAAAGATTGACCAGTAGCCGCCAACAACCGTTCCACTTCCACTTTAATTTCCGGTGCTGCTGGTAACTGAAACTCCAAAACCGTCAACACTTCACTCAACTCTTCAGGAACAGCCAGTCGCGGTGACAAAATTACAATATTTTTCGGTTGTGACTTCAGCAAACGCGCCAGATTTTTCAACTTTCGCGCCACAGCCACATCTTCTAAAAAACGGTGAAAATCCCGTAAAATAAAAATAGCCGCCGCCGAAGCAGACAGCTTTTCCACAAATTCTAAAGCTTGTAAAGGATTACGTTTCCCAAAACCCGCATCATTGGGATTACCTTGATAACCATCCACAAAATCCCAAACATAAACCCCTCGATTACCCTGATTTTTGGCAATATTAGCGATCGTTGTTTCCACTCGTTCCTCTTCACAAGTTGGAATATAAATCAACGGGTAGCGGGCGCGTAACAGCAGTTCAAACTCATCACTGAAACTCATATTTTTTGCTGATTTAGTAAATGGTAATGTTAAATTTTTAGGGATTAAAATTTACGCCTTTAGATGATAAATCAGATAATTCTTTTAATTTTAATCTAATTTTTCAGCTTTGCCATCTAAAT
>JBAVZX010001095.1:0-3138 GCA_049589015.1 Phormidium sp.
ATTTCTTTCCCCTTATATCGGTGAAATATTTAACCCCCTGCGAAAGTTGACGCGAGAACAAGTTTTACTATCTTTGGTTAATGGTTTAAAATATTCACCCAGTCAACCAGTTGAAAAAACCTTAAAAGCACTGTTTGACGACGCACAAGAAATTCCGAAAAATTCTCGAAATGCGATCGCTGCTGCTACAGAAAAACTGCTAATTGTCAATTATCCAAATGTTCGCCAACTCAAACCAAATCAAATAGTTACCCGTGCAGAAGTAGGAACTTTTTTATGTCAAGCATTGGGAACTTCTCAACTAATTCCTGAACAATATATCGCCAGAATTGGTTCTCCCACCACAACGACAACCGCAGTCAGAAATCAAACTCCTCAAACTACACCAACAAGCGAAACTAAACCGAATCCAACACCAACTTCTACATCACAAACAACTCAAACTAAACCAAATCCAGCACCAAGTTCTACATCACAAACAACTCAAACTAAACCCAATCCAGCACCAAGTTCTACATCACAAACAACCGAAACTAAACCAAATCCAGCACCAACTTCTGCGACTACTCCGAGACTATCAACCCCTGCTGAAGCAACACCTCCAACAGCGGTTTCTATCAAAACGCCAACTTCTCAAACTAACATAAATAGAACTGCTGAAACATCGACAAGTCGCGCAAACATAACTACCACGCCACCAAATTCCATAGCAATAATTAGAAAACCAACTCCCCAAACTTTAGAAAGAACAACAGAAGTTAGAGGCGTTTGGCTGACAAATATTGATAGCGATGTTCTTTTTTATAAAGACAGGCTTTCGGATGCGATCGATCGTCTAAAACTGCTAAATTTTAACACCTTATATCCCACAGTTTGGAATTGGGGATACACACTTTATCCCAGCAAAGTAGCAGAACCAATAGTAGGAAGCCGCCAACGTTTAGTCACACCAACAGACGAAAATCTTGACCCAGAATTAGGCAAAGATAGAGATGTTTTGCAAGAAATAATCAGCCAAGGACATAAACAAGGCATGGCTGTAATTCCTTGGTTTGAATTTGGTTTTATGGCACCAGCAGATTCCCAAATAGCTCAACTTTATCCAGATTGGATTCTCAAACGTCAGGATGGTAGCCAAATTTGGATCGAAGGGCCACATCAACGAGTTTGGATGAATCCTTTCCACCCAGAAGTGCAGCAATTTATTGAAAGTTTAGTCCTGGAAATTGTCACCAAATACGATATTGATGGCATTCAATTTGATGACCATTTTGGATTCCCCTCAGAATTAGGCTACGACGAATTTACCGTCGCACTTTATCAACAAGAACACGCCGGACAATCTCCCCCAGATGATTTTCAAGACCCAGAATGGATAGCTTGGAGAGCCAACAAAATTACTCAATATATGCAGCGAATTCACCGAGTAATTAAACAGCGTAAACCCAAAATTGTGATTTCTGTATCTCCCAATCCCCAAGAATTTTCTTACAAATCCTATTTAGCTGATTGGCAAAGATGGGAAGAACAAGGATTAATTGAAGAACTAGTTTTACAGGTTTATCGCAACGATTTGAATCGCTTTATTGCAGAAATTGAGCGTCCCGAAGTCGAAGCAGCCAGACGGCGCATTCCGGTTGCGATCGGCATTATGACAGGAGTAAAACCCCAATCTGTTCCCATGACACAGGTGATGGAACAAGTAGAAGTTGCTCGAAACTGGGGATTTTCGGGAGTTTCTTTCTTTTTCTATGAAAGTTTGTGGAATCTCACAAAAGAACCGCCTGCACTCAGACAGTCGGCTTTACAAAATATATTCCCAAATAAGATGCCAAGACCTAATATTTTTGTAGGCTGGAAACCTCCTCGTTGAGGCAGAAGAGATGGGGAGTTGGGGAGAAACAATTCAACTATATCCAAAACTCCCCTACCCCCCACTTACTCCCCAGCACCCAGTACCCAGTACCTAGTCCCCAATCACCCATTGTTAATTGATGAAAAGTTGCGCGCAAAAGTGTTTTCTTGACTTTGGTGTTTGGGTGTAACATTGCCGTTATCTAGTTTCAGCATCGAACCAGAATTATTCGTGCGATACACCCAACGTTTTTTTCTACTGGCTACAGTGATTTGCCACCCAGGTATTTGTGACTCAACACAGAGGAAGTTAGAGTTTTTGCTGATCAAACAGCGATCGCTCAAAACCAATTGTTGAGCATTAACTATCTTCAACTCTGACTTTGGCAATCCCGATCGTTTCGACAAATCTTTAACCACCGCATCAGCAACCGACTTAGACAAAGCTGTTTGTGAAGCACCGGAAGCAACAACAACCTTACTACTCCCAGTAATTGATGGTCTAACACCAAAGCATAATATAGTGGTGAAAACTAAAGCTAAAACCAAAGGATTTGGTTGTTTCGAGGTTTTAGTGGTTTTATTAAGCGTTGCTTTAATAGCGCCAGTATTAATTGTATTTTCCATAGCAAGCTTGGCGAATCTATGGCTTTAACAAAAAGTATTCTCAAAGTTAGAGACTACACCCCAATTCTTTAGAACTCCAGAAAACTTTTAAAGTTTTTTATCTGGTGTGCTTGTAATGCTGTTGCAATATAGCTTTAAGCTATGATAGAGCGCGATTGAGATCTAAGAGTCGCACTGGCATCACAGAAGGCTTTCAGAAGATTCAAGCACCTACACCCTAATACTACTAGCTCCGCAAATGGTTGATTTTTGAGGAAACTTTACTTACTGAAATCCTATACTTATAGTTTGCTTGTTATTTAGATCTTTTTACACCTAGAAAATACGGAAATTAGTGTAAAAAAGCTGGCATTTAATCATACAAAATATTAAGTTGACTACAATCACCTGTTAAATGAATTGTGAGCATACTACTTAATTTGTATTTCGTCAATACATAATCCTTAACTAACAGAACTTCTCATTATGTAAAAACTTATAAAAAAGTAGTAAATTATGTAATCACTTGAGTTGTTGTATAACTGTACATACAAAAACCAAAAAGATCAGTGTCAAAGTTTCTGCAAACCTGTAAATCTTTTTTAACTAAACGAAAGTAGAACCTAAAACAACTACACAGTACAGTGTCTCATTCTGTTGCTCCCATTCACTCAGATC
>JBAVZX010001096.1:0-1931 GCA_049589015.1 Phormidium sp.
CGCCTAATGATAAATTTATTGTTAAGGAACCAGAAAGCGAACAACATATCTGGTGGGGAAAAGTTAACCAACCTTTCGACCCACTAAAGTTTGAAAATCTTTATGCCCGGATGTTAGCTTATCTCCAAGGTAGAGATCTCTTCATTCAAGATTGTTACGCTGGGGCAGATCCAAACTATCGCATTTGTGTGCGGGTGATTACCGAAACCGCATGGCATAGTTTATTTGCCCGTAACCTATTTATTGGACCAAGCCAAGAAGAACTAACTAGCTTCGTTCCCGATTTTACGATTATTAATTTGCCCAACTTCCACGCTGTCCCAGATTTAGATGGTACTCGCACCGATACCTTCATTATTGTTAACTTTGCCCGTCGATTGATTTTAATTGGCGGTACCAGCTACGCCGGAGAAATCAAAAAATCTGTTTTCACCATTCTTAACTACTTATTGCCACACAAAAAAGTGCTATCTATGCACTGTTCAGCCAATATTGGCGCAGATGGCGATACAGCAATATTCTTTGGTTTGTCTGGGACTGGCAAAACTACCCTTTCGGCAGATCCTAACCGTACCTTAATCGGTGATGATGAGCATGGTTGGAGCGATCAGGGAACCTTTAATTTTGAGGGTGGTTGCTATGCTAAGGTAATTCGCCTGTCTCCGGTAGCGGAACCAGAAATTTACAAAACTACACGCACTTTTGGCACAATTTTGGAAAATGTGGCAATTAACCCTGTGTCAAGGCGCTTAGATTTAGATGACGACTGTTTAACAGAAAATACCCGTGCTGCTTATCCCCTTTCTCATATTCCTAATGCTAGCCGCACAGGTTTAGGCAATCACCCCAAAAATGTCATCTTTTTAACTGCTGATGCTTTTGGGGTCATGCCTCCCATTGCTAAACTTTCTAAAGAGCAAGCAATGTATCATTTTCTCAGTGGCTACACTGCTAAAGTTGCTGGAACTGAACGGGGAATGGGTAGTGAACCCGAGGCTACTTTTAGCGCTTGTTTTGGCGCACCTTTCATGGCATTACATCCTAGTGTTTATGCTGAGTTGCTGGGAAAACTGATTTCTGAGCATAATGTGAAAGTTTGGTTGGTAAATACTGGCTGGACTAGTGGGCCTTATGGTGTGGGACATCGGATGTCTATTAAGCATACTCGTGCTTTGCTAACAGCGGCGCTAACTGGTGCGTTGGATGATGTAGTGATGGAGGAAGATTCTGTGTTTGGTTTCTCTGTACCAGAACGTTGTCCGGGTGTACCAAAAGATGTCCTCAAACCACGTTTCACTTGGCGCGATCCAGCGGCTTATGATTTGCAAGCACAGAAGTTGGCGCAGATGTTTATCGATAATTTCCAACAGTTTACCGATGTCGTTGATGCCCAAGTGATGCAAGGGGCTCCGCGAATGGCGATCGCAGTTTAAGCCAAGCAAGAACAATTAGTCAAAACCAGGTTTTTCAAGCTGCAAATTTTGCTTGTTTGAGAAATCTGGTTTTTCAAATTAGTTAAATCGGAGTACCCGCAAAATATTGCCGACACTCAAAGCTGACAAAATACTTCCGGCACTAAACAGACTTAAAATACTTCCGGCACTCCCGAAACTTAAAATACTGCCAACACCGCCAATACTCAAGATACTACCAACACTGCCAATACTTAAAATACTTCCCGCGCTAGCAATACTCAGAATACTGCGATAACTTGCTAAACTGAGAAAACCTTGTTCTGGAAGCAACCAATTTTGATTCATAGTTTGTTTACTAACTGAGAATTTTACATTAAGATTAAACTTCTTGCAAAAGTTTAAGGTTCAGGATTTTTTACCATATATGATAGATGACCAAAGATACACAGCGATACACACAGATGAAACAATAAGGATACTTTACTTTGGCAAGAAGTTTAATGATTGGTGATTAGC
>JBAVZX010001097.1:0-6995 GCA_049589015.1 Phormidium sp.
GATGCGATCGGACAACACTGCCACTAAATAATTCATTGTCAAAGCTATCTCTTGACTATTCCTACTCCCCCAGCAAATCAAACTTACTCCGTAAATTCATCTCTCTTTAGAATGTTAGAAGATGGGAAAGGGGACTGCTGAGATCTTGCAGCAAGGGAGGTGGAACCTCCCTGATCCTCGTTCCCAGGTTGAACCTGGGAACGAGGAAGCCTGGGGACTGGGAGATTGTTGATTTTGTAGGGGCGGGTTTAGCAGAAAATTCTGTGGTCATAGCAAAAAAATCAACAACAAAACCCGCCCTTACAGAGGTTTGTATTCCTGCCTCAATACAGCTTACAATTGTTCAGGATCGATGCCCATTTCGCGTAATTTAGCAAGTAAGGATTGAGATCGTTCTCTCTCCTGTGCTAACAAAGCTTGTGCTTCCTCTGCGCGTTGGCGTTCCGCTTCCGCCCGTTGGCGTTCAACTTCTCGCTGTTCTTCTGACCATAGTAAGAGATTTCCTTGGGCATCCCACCACCTTAACCAATATCCGGTTCTGTCTTCGTGAGTTCCTTCCCAAACTCCCAAAAATAAGTCTAATCCGGGAATGAAATAACGCCCAAATTCATCAGGTTCTTGGGGTTTATAATGTTCCGAATCTAAGCTATAAACCTCGATGCGTCCGGTATTTGGGCGGAAAATTACATAGCGAGGAATTTTGATGACTCGTTCGTAAAAGAACCATTTGCCAATGTTTTCTGTAGACTCGACTGAGTATTCTTCGCCGTAGGTAGCACAGAGAAACTCCATTACTACTTGGGGAATAGTTCCTTCTGTGTGCGGTGTGTAACTGCGACGGGTTGTGGTTTTGCGCCAAGGTTGCACTGGGCGCACATACATCCAGTCTGGTGCTTTACAAATAATTTTTTCATCAATTGCCGCACATAAAGCGAAATTAGAAACTATTAGTGCATCTTGACAAAGTTCGGGGAATGAGGTTAATGGCTGACGCAATGCAGCTGCCAGTAAAGGTTGGTCGGTGTTTTCCACTGGGTCATCAGGTAAGATAAAGTCGTCTGGTAATAAAGGCCAAGTAATTGCCAGTTGTTGTACTGGTGTGGGAATGGTGGTAGTCATGTGCTCACCTTTGCGATCGCCTCTAGTTGAATTTTAATTGATGAATCTAGTCAAATATTGTGCGAACATTAATATGTTGAGTAAAGTTATGAGCAAGTTGCTATGGTATTACCATTTCCCACAATAATCAAATCAATTTGGCTGCGCTTGTTGACGGTAATTTTAACGGTGGTTTTGGCTTTTCTTTGGGTAATGTTAAGTGCAACTCCGGTGGCTATAGCCCAAGAAAAAACAGTTAATTACACGAAAACTAAGTTAGAAAATCGCGATTTCTCTAATACAGATTTAGAGGGTGCAGTGTTTGCGGCAGCGCAGATGCGGGGAATTAATTTCCAAAATTCTAATCTGAATTTGGCGATTTTGACTCAAGGAATTATGCCGGAAGCTAATTTAGAAGGTGCTAGTTTGGCTGGGGCTTTAGTTGATAGCGTGGTCTTGCATAAGGCGAATTTAAAAAACGCTATTTTTACATCGGCAATCATGGTGGATACGAGTTTTAAGGATGCAGATATTACTGGCGCTGACTTCACAGATGCGATTATCGATCGCTACGAAGTAAAGCGTCTTTGTCAACGCGCCGAAGGTGTCAACCCAGTAACTAAAGTTTCTACTAAAGATAGTTTAGATTGTGATTATTTTGGGAGAAGTTAGTTGGTGGATTGCTTCCCAGTTGAGGACATCTTCTAATAAACTTTGATATCCCAAAATATTGGGGTGAAGTCCATCTTCAGTCAGGCGCGATCGCATCCATTGGGAACCACGTCCCATCCACAGATCAAAAATATCTAAATAGGGAATTTTTCGCGCCTGACAAGCTTGTTTAGTTGCTTCTTTGTAACGATATTGGTCAGCCAAATTATAGTAAAAACAATCTAAAAATGGCATCTTTTCTTCATTAACTGGCACCATCCCTACAAATAACACGGGACATAATTGTTGGGCGCGATCTAGCAAATCTGCCATTTCAGCTTCAAAATGGGCAAATTCTGTATAATTTCTGCCGTTTGGTCTGGTTAATCTCGCCGAATCATTGACTCCCACTGACAGAATGATTAAATCCGGTACGCGATTTCGCAGTTCCCCGCGATTACGAAACTCATCTTCTAAACGTTGGGCAACTTGCTGTGCGCGATCGCCCCTTACCCCCAAATTATACAAAACATGACCCGGATTCGGCGGCATCATCCACTGCCGTCTGAGTCGTTCCACCCATCCCCCACCTTCATGATCGCCAAATCCATAAACTAAACTATCCCCCAGCGCTACCACCTTTAGGGAAGAATTATTCACTAAGCGTAAACGAAATGAAGTACTGTCCGCTAATGCTGCCATGTATCACAGAGTATAAATACTGAACTATTATAAAATCTTGACACAATGACAAGAAAATACACAATATCTCAGGCTACAGAAGAGTGTGGGGACTGGGAACTGGGAACAAGGGCACAAGGGGACAAGTGGAATTTTTAACTTCGGCCTTCTTTCTGCCTTCTGCTTTCTGCCTTCTGCCCCTGCTACACTGGAAAATGACCTCTAAATAAAGGTTTTATGTACAAGCGATCCAAATTTGAGACTAGCCAAGCCCAAGTGATGTATCGGGCGGAAGATTTAATTAAAGCAGCTTCCAACCGTTATCGGATTACTGTACAGGTGGCGAATCGCGCCAAACGTCGCCGTTATGAAGATTTTGAAAATATTGATGATCCAATGATGAAACCTGTACTTCGGGCAATCATTGAAATGTCTGATGAGTTAACTCAACCAGAAATTATCGGCGAGTAGTGTCATTAGTCATTGGTCATTTGTGCTTTGTTAGTCAACATTGACACTCTCCCTTTAAGCGGACGCTGTAAAGGGAGATTCTTCCTTCACAGAACGATGCCTCACAAAAGCAGTGCCTTTGCTTGGTCTGACTCGTTCTCCAGAAGCTACCAAGGTATGCCCTACCTCTAACATTCGTAAACCTTCATCTCTTATATTGCAAGCGGCATTAATGTCACGGTCATGCAGAGTGCCACATTTAGGACATTGCCAACTTCTCACATCTAAAGGTAGTTCACCAATTTGACACAAACAGTGATTGCAAGTTTTGGAACTAGGGAAAAACCGATCAACTTCTATATAGATTTTTCCGTCCCACTCTGCTTTGTATTTCAACATGGTACAAAATTGCCCCCAACCTAAATCAGCTATTGATTTACCTAATTTATGATGGCGTACCATGTTTTTCACGGCTAGATTCTCTACCACCACGACTTGATTTTCGTCTACTAATTTACGACTTAGTTTGTGGAGAAAATCTTCTCTGCATCTAGTGATTTTCTGATGTACTTTGGCTACTCTTTTTCTAGCCTTATTGCGGTTACTTGAACCTTTGTGTTTTTTAGCTAGTCTATAAAGGTACTTAGCTAATCTCTTCTCATGCTTACGGTAGTGTTTAGGATTACCGTGTTTAGTCCCATCGGAGGTAATTGCAAAGTGAGTAATTCCTAAATCAATTCCCACCGCTTTACCGTCTTTGTTTGGCTCCGGCTTACTAATGACCAATGACCAATAACCAGTAACTAATGAATAAGAAAGCGCGATTTACACTTATAGTTCTAGCAATTTCGGGTTTAATGGTTTTGTACTCATTGCACATACCATCAAACAACCTAAATTTATTTACTTTCCAACCTGTACTAGCCCAAGATGCGCCGAGTCAGAATCCCCAAAGAATTACAGTAGAAAATGTTTGGCAGAGAGTTTATGAACTTTTGCCAGATTTCCCCAAAGAAAATCAATATATCAGCAAGGAAACGGGAAAAGAGGCGACAAGCAATACTTTAGTCGCTCGCTTGATCCGATATCATCTATATGTTAAAGGTCGTCCGCCGATTTATCGCTTGGATTGGAAATTGACGATCGCAGATTATTTAGGCGTAAATGATGTAATGTTTGAAGGTGTGTATCCGGGTGGAGATACGCTGCGACAAAATCCGATGGATAGCGATCGCGCCGTGATTACTCGCCTAACTCGTTCCCAAAGAGATGCTTTAGTCAACACCCTTGTCAGCATCTTTAATCCCAACGCCGCTGCTGAATCTCAACCTACCCCAACACCAACTCCCACACCAACTCCTACACCTAAACCTGGTAGGTCTTTACCTTCCTTACCCCAACCAGGAGACGCACAACAACTTAAACTTTAAGACAAATGACAAATGACAAATTAATTAAAAGTGGTGTCGGTTGGCGACTTGGTTGGAACCCGAAAGCTGAGAAATTTCAAGGTTTGGTGGGTGGGGATGATTGGGCGATCGAACTCACAGAAGCCGAATTAAACGACTTTTGCCGCTTATTCGCGCAATTAGCAGCCACAATGGAACAAATGGCGAGTGAGTTAATGGATGAAGAAAAAATTGCCACCGAAGCCGAAACAGACTTAATTTGGCTAGAAGTGGAAGGTTATCCCCATTCTTACAGCCTCCACTTAATGCTAAACTCCGATCGCCGTTGCGAAGGCAGCTGGTCAGCAGCAGCAGTTCCCCACTTATTACAAGCAATTCAAACTTTCCAAGTTTTCTAGTTGCAAATTCTTTTGTTTGTGTTATACTAGATAAGCAATATGAAATTCGGGGCGTAGCGCAGCTTGGTAGCGCACCACTTTGGGGTAGTGGGGGTCGCACGTTCAAATCGTGTCGCTCCGATTGTTAAAACCCGCTCTAGTAGCGGGTTTTATCATTTTTATCCTTTATTCTCCTTTTTGGGCATTCTCAATAAGCACTGACAACGAGTGACAGTTTCCGACAATTTCTGTGATAAAACTGTGTGCATGAAAAGAACCCCTAAAGGCAGCATTACAGTTGAAGAATTTAAAGGTCGGTTGCGTCTCTATTGGTCGTGGCAGGGTAAGCGTTTTTACTTGTATATTGGTCTGCCAGACACTGAAGCTAACCGAAAGGCAGCAGAGATTAAAGCCAGACAAATTGAGTTAGATATTGCTTCTAATAACTTCGACCCAACTCTTTTGAAGTATAAGCCGACTCGCCAGGAAGCTATAACCGTAGTGGAACTATACGAAAAGTTCGTCACTTGGAAGAAATCTCGCATAGCCCCTGGAACACTGACCAAGTATGAAGGTTTACGATCGCACCTTTCTATTTACTTTAAAAATAGAATTGCTGTCTTAAGCGAACTAGAAGCAGAAAAGTTTAGAGATTGGTTAATGCAACGTTTGGAACCTATTACCGTGCGAGAACGGATTGTCATGCTTTCAGCTTGCTGGAATTGGGGCATTAAAAAGAAGCTTGTACAGGAAAATCCTTGGCTGGAAGTTCAAGTAAGTGTTCCTCTCAAACAACCTCCTCAACCTTTTACCCAGGAAGAAATTATCCAAATTGTCCAGAAATTTCGCTGTGATCCTAAATTAAAACACTACGCTGACTATGTAGAGTTTAAGTTTGGTGTTGGTGCTCGCACTGGGGAAATAGCTGCTCTACGATGGAGGCACGTTTCTCCAGATTGTTCTCGGATTTGGATTGGGGAATCGGGTACTCGTAACTCTACCAAAAATAATAAAGCACGCTATGTTCCTCTCACTCTCAGATTACAGCAGATTCTCACAAGCAGAAAAACTGTTAATTCTCAACCCGACGACTTAATTTTTACATCGCTACAAGGCAAAATAATTGACTCAAAAAATTTTTGTAATCGCTATTGGAAACCTGCATTACAAGAGTTAAATATTAAATTCCGTCCTCCATACCAAACTCGTCACACATTAATCAGCCATGCTTTAGAACAAGGTATGAATCCTGTAAATTTAGCAAGACTTACAGGACATAACCCGAAAACTCTTTTTGATTACTATGCAGGTGTTGTTAGACCGCCAGAACTCCCTGATTTGCTATCTTCCGCCCACGTTTTTGCGGCTGATTCTCAGGCAGAGACTCCAAATACCTCTGAATCATTTTCTGATGGTCAGGATGATTGATGTCTCCACCACAGGTTACTAAATGTGTTAGTAGGGCTTGATTATAAAGTACTTTTCCACTAGGATTACGTCCCCAATGGATACCAGCTAATATCTTCCCTTGTTTTCTATATCTCAATAACGTGCGATCGCAACACCCTAGTATTTTTGATGCCGTTTGAGCATCACAAAAATCGGTTATTTGATTCTCTTTCTTCATTTTAATTTCATTCTTGGTAAAGCTCAATTACTTTTTTGTCTCTGCTTAGAGGAATTCTGTGAACTTCAACTTAGCCAATTGAATTTTGTAAATGTGTTCGCTAAGTTTGTGCGTACTACCTAATTTCAGTCAACTTCTTTCACTCAAACTATGATTTGATGATTCCACTTCCACAGGTATTTGAATTACATCAAATCCGCACACAGTCTCGATAAACTTTTCTCGATCGCATTCCCGAATCTTCTTCACCCAAATTCGTCGCTGGTCATCCCAGGTAAACTTGGCACGGCTGGCTAAATGTTTATATTCATAGCTAACCATCGCCCGCAGTTCAATCAGTGGTGAATTAGAACGTGCGATCGCCTGTTCGACCATCAATGGCAACACTGTCCGCCGCCGATTCAAACATTCCACCAGCAACCTGACATCATCACCCGCCCGATGAACTGTACTAATCCCAATTCCTAACCACAATGCCAAGTCAGTCAGCTTGTAGCCACCATAAGCATTGATGTTGGGATAATTCCACTCAAAGTCGCGCATCGCACACAACCAACGTTGTTCTCCAAGCAACTGATTTACCAACGGTGCATCGAACTCAGCGTTAAATGCCACTGCATAATCTGAACTCTGAGCCATCGTTTTCAGTTGTCCGATCGCTTCTGAGATGAAACCTGATGCGCTTTGAGTCAGTTCATGAGC
>JBAVZX010001098.1:0-4227 GCA_049589015.1 Phormidium sp.
GGGAAACCCGTGATATAAAGGCTGGAGAATTCCATAAATTAGTCCCATATCGTGAAAAGCAGGAAGCCATGTCACCATGACACTTTCTGAGCTAAATTCCCATATATCCTTCATATAGGCTGAATTGCACATGAGGTTGCCATGACTTACCATGACACCTTTTGGCGTTCCTGTAGATCCCGAAGTGTATTGAAGAAAGGCCAGAGTGTCTGGTGTAGCTAAATATGGAGAAAAATTTTTAGTTTCAGTCAAGGTATCGGTAGCCAGACAAGTCAAGTTAGCTAATTCTTGATCTTGGGTAAACTGATTGCTAATGTTATCTAATAGTGCTGTAGTTGTAAGTGCTACTTGGGATTTAGCATCTTTGGCTATTGCCTGCAACCGCAACAAATTTTGATTGCGCTTGGGTGGATAAACGGGAACTGCGATCGCTCCCGCATACAAACACCCAAAGAAAGCCATAATAAATTCCAGTCCTGGTGGATAGAGCAGTAAAATCCTCTTCCCAACAATATCTTTGTACCGATCGCTTAGGGCTTGGGCGATCGCCAAACTGCTCCGCTCTAATTGTTTATAAGTTAACCTAGCCGACTCAATTTTGCCATCTCTTAAAAAAGTAAACCCCGTTTGTTCTGGCTGTGTAGAGCTTCTGTAGCGTAGTATTTCCAACAATGTGGAAAAATCACAATTAATTTTTGTTGAATCTTTGTAAGAATCGCCCATTTTACTCTTTGTAGTCAAACTAAATGTCTTTACCATTTTTAGACAAACATTCGGGCTTATAGGAATAGTTCCTAACCATAAAGATTAGTTACTACCCTGTTAATTTTTAGCACAAATACTCAATCTTTGTTCTCCTCAACTCGGTTTTGGCTACATTTAATTGTTGATCGGTTTGGCAAATTAGTCAATACAAGCTCGAAAAATTACATTTTTCTAATTTTAAAATTTAAATTACGAAATATAAAAAAAAATATATTTTCTTTAACGTAAATTTTTTTGTTTTAATTTTTAAGGCAATCGCGGTAAGACCCAATCTGCTTAGCGATCGCAAAAGTTTGCAGTCTACTGAAATTATTATTGGAATGCTTCATCCATACTACTGAGTTAAAACTCAGCCTAAACAGTGAATTGCGTTAAGGGGCTGAGTTTATGTAGGAGTGCTATTGACTAATTCTTTTAATTGATCAACAATAAAATTCAGACAAAATAACTAACGGAAATTTTAAGAAATTATAAAATCAAGCCAGCCATTCTAGTTCACCAAGAATTAAACTTGGACAATCAGGCGATCGCCCTTGAAAACCTTATTATACTATTCGTGGTCATAGATGAAGCTTTTTTTACCCAGTAGGGGCGAAGCATTCCGGTACATATATTTGGTAATAACCAGTAAATTATTATTGGAATGCTTTGCCCCTACAAATCAAAAATCACAGGTTGTAACCGCGCCGAGTAGAGTTGAGAATAAAAAATTCTCTTTCCTCTCAACTACATCATGTACTTTTAGTTTTTTCCCATTATTAACTTTTTAAATCAATGTCAAGCCTAATAAAATTTTACAATTAAACTCGACTATGAATAAAAAAGGTGTAACTATGAAAGGAAACGAACTGAAGGCAGAAGGAAATGGTAGCCACCGAATTAACAGAACTGAAGAAATAATCAGAAAGTTGCAATTATTAGTAGGGAACGCACTACAAATAAAGCCAGCCGAAGTCAACATTGATACTGCTTTTCTGGAAATGGGAGCAGATTCGCTGATGCTATTAGAGGCAGTGCGCCAGATAGAGAATAAATATAAAGTAAAAATTAGCATACGTCAGTTATTTGAAGAATTAAAAAATATTAATAGTCTAGCCACATATATAGAAAAAAATTTATCAGCAGCAAGGAAAGAGCCAGAATTAGTCAAAGCAAAAAATAAACAGCAACCAGAACAACTAGAAGAAATAACCTTTACTGAGTTAAGTTCTAAATTGACAAGAGAAGCAGATAACAGTATAGAAAGAATCATAAAACAGCAACTCGAAGTTATGTCGGTGCTAATGTCTCAGCAATTAGAAGTATTGCGCGACAATAGCTCGTCATCAAATCAAAAAAAGCACTGGGAATCTAGTCAACTGATAACAAATGAGATTGATTTTCCGCCAAAAGAGCCATTAAACCAAATTACTCCCAGCAAACTAGAACCTGAACAGCCATCATTACCAACATTGGGAGATAGGTTAGGAGAAAGAAAAGGTTTTTTTCCCAAAAATAAAGGTAAACAAACGCCAAAAGTCGAGCCTAGTCATGTAGTAGTACCTTTAAGTGAAGCTCAAAAGCAATTATGGATGTTAGCTGAGTTGGGAAAAGACAGCTTATTAGCTTATAACCAAATAATGACATTACAATTGCGTGGCTCATTGAATGTAAAAGCAATGAGTCAGGCAATCCAGAAAATAGTAGAAAGGCACGAGGGATTACGAACCAAAATTAGAGAGGGCGGGGAAGAGCAGGAAATTATACCGTTCATAGCCGTGGATTGTCCAGTTTGGGATTTTAGTAATGTAAAAAGCGATCGCAACAGCAATGTAAACTTACAGTCAGTAAAGCTTGCAGAATGGTTCGACCAAGAAAACCAAAAACCATTCGATCTCAGTTCTGGTTTACTATTACGTGCTTCTATTCTTAGGATAGAACCTGAACTTCACTTATTAGTGTTAAGTACCCATCACATAGTAGTAGATGGATGGTCTATGGGAGTGATTCTCCGAGAATTGGGAGTCATTTATTCAGCAGAGTGTTACGGTATAGAAAGTCATCTCAGTTCTCCACTACAATTCCGGGAATTTATCGAATGGCAAAATCAACAAAACAGCCAGTGTCAGAGGAAAGCTGATCAAGCTTACTGGCTGGAAAGATTGAGTAAACCACCTGTTTTAGATCTGCCTACAGACCACATACGACCACCTCTGAAAAGTTATCATGCTCGGCGAAAAACACTTCAGCTAGATGCTAAAGTAACCAACAGCCTAAAACGGTTAAGTCAGCAGCAAGGTTGCACGCTGGTAATGACACTAATATCAGTGTACACAACGTTAATTCATCGATTAACAGGACAGGATGATATTATTGTAGGAGTTCCTACTTCTGGGCGATCGCTTTTAGGGAGTGAGGAAATAGTGGGATACTGTGCCCATTTATTGCCGATTCGGAGTGAGTTGAAAGGTAATCCGACATTTGAAGAGTATTTGCAACAGATGCGGAGTACTTTATTATCAGCTTATGAACATCGAGATTATCCTTTTGCTCAATTACTCAATCAACTGAATCTAGAAAGAGATAATAGTCGCTCTCCCTTAATCAGTGCCAGCTTTAATCTAGAACCGTTAATAAATCTGCCAGAAATGTTTCAACTGGAGACAAGTGTATTGTCGCCAGGGATTAACTATGCCGATCGAGATTTATATTTAAACATAATCGAACTCGAAGGAAAATTAAAAGTAGAATGTGATTATAACACCGACTTATTTGATGCTGAAACAATAGAGCGTTGGTTAGGTCATTACCAAACTTTGCTTTCAGCAGTAGTCAGCGAACCAAAACAAAAACTTCGAGAATTACCGTTACTGACAAGAATCCAAAGGCATCAACTATTAATTGAATGGAATCAAACAGAAACAAAATACCCAAATAACAAAGTGATTCATCAATTGTTTGAAGAACAGTGTTTGAAGACACCAGAAGCAGTAGCAGTGCTGTACGAATCAAAACAATTGACTTACAGTGAATTGAATAATCGGGCGAACCAATTGGCACATTATTTGCGATCGTTAGGAGTAGGTGCAGATGTGCTAGTGGGAATTTGTGTAGAACGTTCCCTAGAGATGGTAGTAGGACTACTGGGAATTCTCAAAGCTGGAGGTGCTTACGTCCCTTTAGACCCAGAGTATCCAGCAGAACGCTTAAACTTTATGCTGGAAGACTCTCAAATAGGAGTTTTGCTGACACAACAGCGACTGGTGGACAAACTAAGTATAACCACAGCCCAGAAAATCTGTTTAGATACAGACTGGTCAGAAATTTCACAATGGAGTCAAGAAAATCTCAACACAAATGTGCAACCAGAGAACTTAGCATACATAATTTATACCTCTGGTTCTACTGGTCAACCGAAGGGAGTAATGCTTTGTCACCGCAACATTTGCAATCATACATTTTGGATGCAAGCAGCATTCCCCC
>JBAVZX010001099.1:0-6246 GCA_049589015.1 Phormidium sp.
AAAGACCCCCTGCGAGTAGTGCGCGTTGGTGGCAACCGTTGGAACAATACTTTTGGCGGTGCCACTTCCACCGATGGCGGTCAAAGTTGGCAGAAATTTGCAAATTTTCCTGAAAAAAAGATGCCGTTGCGAGTAGCAGTTTCGGCAACTAATCCTAACCTTTTCCTAGTAACTATTAGCGATGAAAAACCTTTGCTTACTAAGGATGGAGGCACAACTTGGAGCGAAATTTCTACCTTACCAAAAGGAGCAAAAGGCCCTTGGAATTGGGCGCAACCTTTAGCTGCCGATTCTGTTGATGGGAAAACATTCTATTACTATGCTGGTGGTAAATTGTATCGCAGTACTGACGGAGGAGATACTTTTGTAATTGTGAATGAATCTCTGCTGCGCGATCGCTGGCACTCTTTAAAAACCGCTCCCGGAATTAAAGGCGAACTGTGGTTAAGTCTAGATAAAGATGGTTTATTTCGCTCCACAAATGGTGGCAAAACCTTTACTAAAATTCCCACAGTGGAAAGAGCTTTTCTGTTTGCTTTAGGTAAACCGCCAAAGGGAAGTCAAATACCTGCACTCTATTTGTACGGGAAAGTTTCTGGTAAAAGCGAAGGGATTTTCCAGTCTTTAGATCGAGGTAAAACTTGGACTAGTATTAGCGATCGCTCCCAACCCATAGGCAACAAACCTAACGTCATGGAAGCAAGTAAACAACAGTTTGGACTAGTTTTTATCGGTACAAATGGTAGAGGAATTTATTACCGAACAACCCAATAATTAAACAAACCCTCTATCCATAGAGTGCGTTAGTCATAACGTAACGCACCAGTGCCTTATACCAATTCTCTGTAAAATTGCCCTTAATCATTGCCCCTGCCTGTGGACGGGGAGGGGTTAATTAAGCGCATCTTCATAGAGAATTAGTATTAGCCCTGAATTAGCGAATTAATGCCAAAATTTTAGGCCACTTTTGTGCTAAATTTTCCTAAAATCAAACTATGATTTCAGCACACTTTCCCGCAAGTACTCTAGCTTTACTTCACTAAAGCTAGAGCCTACTTTCTTAAAGGGTTGACTGTAGAAATTCAGCCTTTGTTTAATCACTAACCAGAAAAATGGTAAATCATCTACTAAATATCTTTTCCAAAGTCTTTGCGGTTCAGACATTAATCTATATAACCATTCAACCCCAGCAACACTCATCCATTGCGGCGCTCTTTTTTTATTACCAGCTTCAAAGTCTATAGTCGCACCTAATGCCAGAAATATTTTAATGTCAAACAACTTCTCTTTATAAAGCGCAATCCATTTTTCTTGTTTTGGCGCTCCAACACCAATTGCCAGCACAGTAGCACCGGAAGCATTGATCATGTCCACAATCTTCAGGCATTCTTTTTCGTTGTTCTCAAACCCAAAAGAAGGAGAATATGAACCTACAATCATATTTCTATCTACTTTCCGATTGATTTGCTCTTGGGCCTTTTTAGCTACTCCTTCTGCTGCTCCTAACAAAAAGATTTTAATCTTTTCATCGTCTTTGTAATGATTGTAAAAAGCCGGGAACAAATCTGAACCAGAGATCTTCTCTTTCAGGGGAGTACCTAAAAACTTAGAAGCATACATGACTATCTGGCTATCACAAACCTTATAAGTTGCAATATCGTATGCCTTGTAAAACTCTTGGTCTTTTTGCAACTTAATTAGGTGGTCTACATTTGGCGTGAACACTACGCCCCCTGACCCTAGTTTGTCCAATAATTCTACTTTCGATAAATTATCAATTGATAGATTCAGAATGTTGACTGATTTCATAAAACTTGTCTCACTAAAAAATAAACGTTTGATGAAAGAGAGAATTAATCTTTATTTTTGTTGTGTTGTGGCCAAGTGCTGGCCGAGCATTGACTAGAGGAAATCGTTGCAGGAAGAGCTAGGTTAAGACGATCAGCGCAGATGTAGTCCCCACTTGGCCTCCAGAAGCATAAATAAGAGCAAGTAACTTACTAACTGGCTAGATACTGTTCTGTAACTCCTTCCGTAGAAACACTTACCTTACTTAGCTTTTATAACAGGAATTATTGTGGACTAGTTTAAAGATTTGGTAAAAAATACTAGTTTACTGTAAAGTTACTGTAAAGAATGTTAGTTTACCCCAGGTAGCTAAAGAGTTAAATACTGATATATACTGAGTATTCAAGACATATTCATAAAGTCTTTACAAACAAATTATGGTTCCCATCCCAAGCCGGGACAAGGTTACGCGAAATAGTTTCTTGCCTGTTTCCTGTTCCCTTTCCTTACCAATATGTTCAGCTTGCTGACCAAATCTGATGCTGCGATCGCCATTATTTCCTCCCTGTCGTTCTGACTCGGCGAATCACTTTTCTTTACCTCTGATAGAGAAAAAACCGACTTCACTGATTTGCTTGTGCATTGGCTATTAATTAAAGATAAGCACTGCAATAATCTCAAAAACTCGGTGACAGCGATGATTAAAAAGTTAGGCATAAGCGCCAAAAGATTGGCGATCAAAGTCAAAAAACAGCTACACGAAGATCGAAGGGTATGGATTAGCTCCAGCATCGTTGCAGCTTGTTTAATTTCCCTACGGCTGATGGGATTGTTGCAATTTGGGGAATGGGAAGCTTTAGATCAGTTTTTTCGGTTACGTCCACCCCAATTAGCTGATGAACGAATATTAATTGTGGGTATTCAAGAGGCTGACATCCAGCAGATTGGTAGTTGGCCAATTCCAGATCGGAATATGGCAGAGTTAATTAAAAAAGTCAATTCTCTGCAACCCCGTGCTATTGGTTTAGATATCTACAGAGATCTGCCAGTCCCGCCTGGTCAGACAGAATGGTTAGAGGTAGCACAGACTACACCTAACTTAGTTGGGATTGAGCAACTAGGCAACAAAAATAGTCCAGGAGTAGCCCCACCGCCAGTTTTGAAACTGCAAGGGCGAGTAGGTTTCAACAACGTAGTTGTCGATCCTGATGGTAAGGTACGTCGCAACTTATTGTACTGGCATATTAACAATAAACCTCGTACCAGTTTTGCTCTCAAGCTAGCTTTAAACTATCTTCAAACGGAAAATATTAAACCGCAGTCTGCTAAGAACAGTAGCCGTTATTTACAGCTAGGTCAAGCTGTATTCCATCGCTTTGAACCCAATGACGGTGCTTACGTGATGACTAATGCTGGTGGCTACCAAATTTTAGCGAATTTCCAGGGACCAGCAGGTAGCTTTCGCACAGTTTCTATGGCACAAATGTTATCTGGCAAGGTACCTGCTGAGTGGGTGCGCGATCGCATCGTCTTAATTGGCTCAACTGCTGAATCCCTGAAAGACTTTTTCTTAACACCTTACAGCACTGGTCTTTTTATTGGCGGCCTAAAACCAATCTCCGGCGTAGAATTGCAAGCAAATTTTATTACCCAAATTCTCAATGCTGCCCAAGGAAAAACGGTTTTATTTCAGGTTTGGCCAGAATGGTTAGAAGCATTATGGATTGTGGTTTGGAGTTGGTTGGGGGCAATTTTAATTTGGCGATCGTCCTCCGTCAAACTTTCCCTAATTCTGATATTTTTGGCCAACTTCACCCTATTTGTTATTAGCTATTTGGCTTTTTTAACAGGTTGGTGGTTGCCCTTTCTCCCACCATTGTTAGGACTATTAAGTTCTGCTACCATGATTACAGCCTTGGTTGCCCACTTAAAAGAAGAATTAAAACGTTCCAAAGAATTCTTACAAAATCTCATTGATGCCATTCCCGATCCAATTTTTGTGAAAGACAAACAACATCGCTGGATTGTCTTAAATCAAGCCTACTGTAAATTTATTGGTTATCCCCTCGAAAAACTCCTAGAAAAATCTGATCTTCACTTTTTTCCTAACCATGAAGCCAATAACTTTTGGTATCAAGATGAATTGGTATTTCAAAGCGGTAACCCAACAGAAAATGAAGAAGACTTCACCAACTCTCAAGGTATCACCCATCAGATCGCCACTAAAAGGTCACTGCATCAAGATGCCGCAGGTAACATCTTTCTAGTCGGAGTAATTCGCGATATTACAGAACGTAAGCAGTTAGAAGAACACCTCAAACGCACCGCCGCCGAGTTAGTTCGTTCCAATACAGAGTTAAAACTTTCCGAAAACCGTTTGCGCTACTTAGCTTACCACGACACCCTGACTGACTTACCTAATCGCAAACTGTTTCACGAACGCTTGAGTCAGTCAATTGAGTGGGCACATCAAAATCATCAGTTAGTAGCTTTGCTGTTCCTTGACTTGGATGGCTTTAAGCTAATTAACGATACCAAAGGACATGATATCGGAGATCTACTCTTGCAAACTGTAGGTGAAAGACTCAAACGTTGCTTACGCAGCAGTGATACTGTCTCGCGTTTAGGAGGTGATGAGTTTACAGTTATTCTACCTGGGATTCCCTGTTTACCTGATATTGCTAAAGTAGCCGACAAAATTCTCGCGACGATTAATCAACCTTTTATTTTGCAAGGTCATAAAATTCGCATCTCTACCAGCATCGGGATCAGCGTCTATCCCCTAAACGGCGAGGATATAGAAACTTTGATTAAAAACGCTGATGCGGCAATGTACTCTGCTAAGGAACTAGGAAAGAACAACTACACCTTTTGTTAAGGTACTTAAATATTTCATGCTAAACCGTAATAACACTGTGAAATTTATCTTAAGTTTACTCCTTAAGCAGAAAATATATGTTCATATCGAAAGTATGGGGCAACGGCAATGATAAGCTTACCTAACTTTGAACCATCAGTTTTGTTTATCAGTTAGTATTTTGCGGAAATTTACTGACAATTCACAGTTAAGTATATATACTTTAGATTAACCAGACAAGGTTTGATATACTATGGATACCCTTTTACGGTTAGCAGGTTTAGGAATTCTCCTTGTAGGATTACAACTAGTTACTCCTGAGAGATCAAATGCTGCTGCGATCATCAATCAACAGAGAGAGTTTTCCAGTGTAGAGAAATCAACCCCTGTCTTACCCATCTCTAATAATTACGACCCACCGAACAATGGCGGGCCTGCTGACGGTGGTCAAGGGTCTGGAACTCGCTAAATTCTTCTCTCTAATCCTGGTTACTGTTTAAGTAACAGATAGTAAAGATATCCATTACTGACTGTGATTCCTGCCCTTTCCCCAGCTACTTTTCCAGTTCCCACAAAATAGTCTACCCTACCTGCGCCTTTAATTGCTCCCCCCGCATCTTGATCGAGTACGTACCGTGACACAGTGTTATACTGCATTTTTTGATTACTAGCGGCGTAGGGAAAAGGTGCGTGGATTAAAGCTAAAGCACCAGGCGGCATAATTGATTTGTCAGTGGCGATCGATCTATCAGCCGTTAATGGTACGCTAATGCTACCTGTTGCCGGACGACCATAATTTTCCTGAAAAAACACAAAACTGCGATCGCGTGGCAGATAATTATCTAATTCCTGCGGATTTTCCGCGAAATATTGCAAAATCACTGGCATACTCAGATTATCTAACGGCAATTTCCCATCATCCGCTAAAGCCTTACCAATGCTGCTATAGTTATAAGCCGTATTCCCTGCATAACCAACCGTGGTAATTTTACCATCGGTTAACCGCAGTTTAGCCGAACCTTGAATATGAATTAAGTAAGCTTCTATGCGATCGCGCAACCAAAACAATTCTAAACCCTTTAACTTACCCTTGCCTCCTTGCAAACCATCTTTTCCTTCCAACTGTTCTCTTGTAGGATGAGGTTTCGACCAAGATTTCAAATTTGGTGGTAAACGATAGATAGGATAGCGATATTCCGCAGTAGCTACGCGACTAGCATCATAAAGTGGCTCATAATAAGCAGTAAACAATACATTTCCCAACCCATCTCTACCGATAGACTGGTAAAGGACAAACTCTTTTTGTACACCAGACCAAAGTTGCGCCGCCGAACGAGAAGTTTTCACTAACTCGCGGAATCTTGTTAAACTACGAATTATCCGATCGCGAGTCACTCCCGGAATGGCATACTTTTGATAATCAGTAATTGCTTGCAAAGAAGACAGATAACGTAAACTATTATCGATCGCTTTTAATAGCCCAATTTGATCCCCAGCTTGCTTATTTTTTCCCCAAATTTGCTCATCCAAACCCATATAATCAGGTAATCGAGTTGTCACAGGCAACAAAACTGGTAAACTCTTAGGAGGTTTAGGAGCAT
>JBAVZX010001100.1:0-5650 GCA_049589015.1 Phormidium sp.
CCGTTATATTGCACGCTATTTTCGGTCAGTGGTAATCCAACAGCTTGGAGAGTTGGTAATATTTCTTGCTTAACCCTAAGTAAATTGGAAGCTTTAACAATTGATGGCTGAACATCTTCTGTAACTAAAAAATCTGCGGCATCTAAAAAGTCAAATACTTCATCTATTTTGGTAAGTAAACAAATATCGCAATCTAGATATATGGTTTTTTCAAAAGGTGATTTTTCATATAAAGCTAACTTAGCTAATCGCGATGCTAACACTGGATTTTCGCTGGCTGGTGCAGGGATTAATTTTATATTTCCCGCAGCTTTCAGCAAAGGATAGAAAATTGGGGGAACTCGATCGATTAAAATGGCTATTGGTTCGTTATGGAATTTCCTGACGGAAGCTAAAAAGTGAATGCAGTCTTGAAAAGAGTACAAACCTGTCAAAATTGTGATAAAACCTTTTTTTTCTAAATCCATATCCTTAACCTCATTCAAGGAGTCATAAAATTAGTAAAAGAAATTATATTCTTCTACTTGCCAATATCCTTCGGATGATGACAAATTTTTTCTAACCACTCTTTTAGCAGAATACATATACATTGATTCACTCCATTTTCTAATTTTGGGAATTTTTTTTATTGGGAACTTAAGTGCCATGTTTCTAAATGTATTGGGAGACCAATTTAGTTTATCTCGCATGGCAGCCAGTGATTTTTCAGCTTCACTGATATACTGCCTATAGTTTGTACTGCTTCTTGAATTACCTTGACGACGAAATCCGCTAATTGGTGAATTTATTCCATATAAATCTGCATACAAAAAGAAGCGTGACCAAAGGTCAAAATCGCCTGCTAGGGAAAACTCAGTTCTAATATGGCTGTCTACTTTTTCCCACAGTTCTCGCTTCCAAAAAGTTGACTCCTGCTGTATCCATCCAAATGCTTTCCTTCCCCAAGGAAGATAACCACCATCTAGAAATGCTTCTTTTGAATATCCAGGAATGGAACCAAATCCCCTACAAAAGCCTTGGTAATCCCAACCACCAGGATATAGAGTTGTTAACCATTCAATTTCAGGAAGTGAAGACATAATGCTTGATACAGTTTTGAAAGCCCAAGGATAGTACATATCATCGCTGTTTATCCATGAGAAAATTTCTCCTGTAGCATGAGTAAATCCTTTATTAATTCCATCGTATTGACCGCGATCGGGTTCGCTACACCAAAAGTGAAGATGAGCTTCGTACTTTTTAATAATTTCTAAGCTTCCATCTGTAGAACCACCGTCAATAATTATGTATTCAAGATTGGGATATTCCTGGTATAAAACACTTTTAATAGTCGCTTCCAAAAAATCCGCTTGATTGAATGAAGGCGTTACTATAGATATTTTAGGAAATTTTTCACTGTTCATTATTGCTCTTTTACTAATCATTTATGAAGCATTATTCATCTTTACTATTGAGAAACACTTCAGTCAATTTGTCCATTCCCAAACACTTTTACTCCAATCTTCATGATAATAAAACACTCCTTTCCATTCATGGAATCGGACGAAATCTTTCATTTGGATAGATTTATTCACTTCTCTAACCATGTAATATGGTTTATCTCCATAGAAAGAAGCCCACATTGAATAAGTACTATAAGGGCCAACAATATAGTCGCACTCAGCAAAAGCATACATATCTTCAATAATCTGATTATTTCCCCAAATCCAGTCAATTCGATTAAAAAGATTTGAGTCTTGATGCGTGTTGGAACAAACTAAAAATTTTACTCTTTTACCATCAAACAATTTTTGTACTGATTCCATGAGTTCCAAATACTCCTCTGTAGTAAAAAAATATCTACCATTTTGATGATTTTGGTAATCCCCTTGACGAATATGTACACCAACTAATATGTCGGTATCTCTTCTGGCATTCTCTATTAGATTGGCAACATTATCTCTATATTTTTTTAATGGCTTAAAGTAGTATCTAATGGGTTCAGCATATTTGCGTAGTAATTCTAAATCCTCTACAAACCATCCGTCACGAAAAAGATAACCGTCAAAAAAATTGAGTTTCCTCCTTTGAATTTGTCCCAGGTTAAACTTTTTCCAAGAGAATGGCCTTTCTCTAGTAATTGTAATTGTGTTAAACCATCGACTTTTAGACATTCTGCGGGTAAAATCATAGTACTTTTGGCGAAGTTTTTCATTTCCTTTAATAGAAATCGTCAGCTTTGGGTAGCAGCATAAAAAATCTTTAGCTGTGGTTTCAAAATAATGAGCATATTCGTCAAATGCTGGATTTAAAACTATAAAATTATGTTCCCTAGCTAAGGCTATAAAATTAGCAAAAACAAATAATCTGTTACCTAATTGTCCAAATTTAGCAGATATTACTAACATCGTCTTTATCCTTGTGAAATTCGTAACTTGCAGTTAGCCAAGATTTTTTGTACTAAAAGCAAGTGTTTACTACAGATTTATTTATAGCTTACCTCAACTAGGCTATCAGTAATAAAAACTGAAATCAAACAAAGTAATGATTTTTGATTTCATTAAGCGATACTGATATTTCCGGCGATCCATGTTTAATTTATCTGAAACTTTTTCCCAGAAAGTTCTCTTTTTATTGGGTTCCCAATCCCAATGAGCAAAGGTATGCTCTCTTACTTTATCAAGTTCTTCCCAATTCAAACTTGTTAATGTCCATCCTACCTTAGCTGCCGCTAATCCTATAGGATTTCCATCTTTACTTTTGACATTGTGAACTTCAAAATATCTACCAATCTTACCCCAATATTTGATAAACTCTTTTTCTCTCCCTTCATCTCTAGCTACAATAAACAAGTTTTCATTAACCCAGCTAACTTTTTCTAGGTCTAATCCTAACTTAATACCTAATTTTTCAATAGCTTCTTTCCTTCCAGGAGTTGAAAGATTGGGCGGATGTTCGAGAATTTTTACAAATTTTTCAACAGTGATTCCTGAAGGCCAATAGATATTTTCTGGTATATTAGCGATAATTTTTGTATCTGCATCCAAAAATATAACCGCACGGAACTTGGATAAAGCTTTTTCAATGGCAAAACGTTTGTCGTTGTAGCAATAATCAACGCCTTGTCGTAAATGCTTATATGCCAAAACATTCGGTGTGTCTTGAAATAATTTTGGTAGGTCTGTATAGACTAATAAAAATGTCCCAGGAGAGTATTTGTCTAAATCAGATGCTAATTCTTTGACAAGGGTGCAGTACTTTTCTCCCAGCGCTAATGTACAAAAACAAAAATCTTTTTGGTTTTGATTCATTTCTTTTACCTCATGATTTAATTACTGCTAAAGCCATTTTTGTTTAGTTTTAAACCCCATACTTACTGGTAATAAGTATTATATTAGCTAATTAGGCTGAAATGATGCACCACTATTCTTACAATTCTTGTTGCTTGTACTGATTATCCGTGACGTTTTTGATGCCAGTTCCAGGCGTGGGTTAAGATGTCTTTGATGTCGGCATATTGAGGTTGCCAACCTAAAATTTGCCTTGCTTTTTCGCTAGTTCCGACTAACATTGGTGGATCTCCGGGGCGACGATCGCACTTGATCGCCTTAATCTCTTTCCCAGTGATTTCTCTGGCTGCATCGATCGCTTCTTTCACCGAAAATCCACTACCATTACCCAAGTTAAAGATATTAGAATCCCCACCATTTAACAAATATTCTAAACCTAAAACATGAGCATCTGCTAAATCGCAAACGTGGATATAATCCCTGATACAAGTACCATCACGAGTCGGATAATCTGTCCCAAAAATTGACACAGATTCTCTTTTTCCTAAAGCAGTCATTAACACCAAAGGTAATAAGTGAGTCTCTGGATTATGATCTTCACCTAACAAACCATTAGGATCGGCACCAGCAGCATTAAAATAGCGGAAAGAGACGGATTTAAGATTATAAGCAACATCAAAATCTGCTAAAATCCGTTCTACCATTAACTTAGTAGCACCGTAAGGATTGATCGGATCTTGGGGATGATCTTCGGGAATCGGAACTATTTGGGGAACACCGTAGGTAGCGCAAGTAGAAGAAAAGACGAATTTCTTCACATTAGCTGCTACCATTGCCTCTAAAAGTGTGAGAGTTCCTAATACATTATTGCGATAATATTTAGCCGGATCGGTTACAGATTCACCAACATAAGCATAAGCAGCAAAGTGCATAACTGCGGCGATATTCCGACTGGAGAATAGGCGATCGAGCAAAGCGCGATCGCCTGTATCACCAACGACTAACTCTACCTTTAAAACACTCTCAACAATATCTCGATGTCCATAAACTAAATTATCCAAAATCACCACATCATAACCAGATTTTTGTAGTGCTTGGACAGCATGGGAACCAATATATCCAGCCCCACCTGTAACTAAAATAATAGGTTTGGTTTGCGACATTTTTTCCGAATGTAACTAATCTATTAATTTCAGACGACCAGCTTGTAAATAATCAAAGATGTGATTAATTTGACGGCGATCTTCATCAGTAATTTGTTTGTCTGAAAGTATAGCTGAGGTAAGCTGCATATACTCTTCTCGGCTAACTTGCCCGGAAATGAGGATTTGATCGATAATTTGCTTGACGTTAACAGTAGATTTGCCCTGTGAATTCCCTCTCATATAGTTGACCTCCTTTATAGTTTGCCCAGATATTGGCACTAAACTACCACTAAGGCCAACTAAATATTTACAGCTGATTCAGCACTAAAGCAATCATACTGTTTTTTTTGGCTGGGGCAAATTAGCTACATTTATTCTTAATCAAACTTACTGTTGAGGTATCTTGAGTATGCAGGTACACCGACTCTCTGCACTTTCGGACAATTACATCTTTCTGTTGCATGATCCAGAACAGAATACCGCTGCTGTGGTTGATCCAGCAGAAGCTTCCCCAGTATTGCGAGCACTGGAAACTCTCAATGCGGAGTTAGTTGCCATTTTTAATACCCACCACCATCACGATCATGTAGGGGGTAATCAGCAGTTAATGGCACGTTTTAGCAAGGTTTGTGTTTATGGAGGCGCGGAAGATCAGGGGAGAATTCCTGGACAACAGGTATTTTTAAAAGCAGGTTCTCAGGTTGCTTTTGCTGATAGAGTAGCAGAAGTATTTTTTGTTCCCGGACATACTCGCGCCCACATTGCTTACTATTTTCCTCCCAGTACTGCGGGTGAAACAGGGGAGTTGTTCTGCGGCGATACTTTGTTTGCTGGCGGTTGTGGCAGACTTTTTGAAGGTACACCCACACAAATGGTTGATTCTCTGAGTAAATTGCGGAATTTACCGGACAATACTAGAGTTTGGTGTGCTCATGAGTATACTTTGAAAAATCTGCAATTTGCTTTAACTGTAGATGCCACAAACTCGGATTTAAAAGCTAGATATGATGAGGTGAAAACGGCTCGCGATCGCAATCTAGCAACTGTACCATCAATGTTAGGAGTAGAAAAGCAAACTAATCCCTTTTTACGTTGGGATGATCCTAATTTACAATCAGCAGTTAAGAGTCAAGACCCTGTACAAACCTTTGCCAGATTACGAGGAATGAAGGATCAGTTTTGATTTTAGTCATATTTAGCGAGCTAGGGAGATTGTTAGAAGTTGCGATCGATCCC
>JBAVZX010001101.1:0-2658 GCA_049589015.1 Phormidium sp.
ACTTTCCCCAGAAGAACGTCCGAAAATTGGCGCATTAGCGAATGAAGTTAAAGAAGCTTTGCAAAGTGCTTTAGAAAGTCAGAAATCAACTTTACAAGCAGCTGAAATTCAAGCACGGTTGGAAGCAGAAACTATTGATGTTACAATGCCAGCGGTTTTCCGTCCTCAAGGTCGAGTACATCCGATTAATAACACTATTGATAGGGCGATCGATATTTTCGTCGGGATGGGCTACACTGTGGAAACTGGCCCAGAAATGGAAACCGATTACTATAATTTTGAAGCATTAAATTTCCTCCCAGATCACCCCGCCCGTGATATGCAGGATACTCTCTATTTACCTGATGGAAATTTGTTGCGAACTCACACTTCTAACATTCAAATTCATTATATGGAAGAGAATGATCCACCAATCAGAGTAATCGCACCTGGGCGTTGTTATCGGCGGGATACTGTTGACGCTACCCACACCGCAGTTTTCCATCAAATTGAGTTTTTCGCTGTTGATGAAAACTTAACTTTCACTGATTTGAAAGGCACAATTAAAGAGTTTTTGCATCAAATGTTCGGCGAAGAAATGGAAATTCGTTTCCGCGCCAGTTATTTCCCTTTTACTGAACCTTCTGCCGAAGTTGATATGCGATGGAAAGGTAAATGGTTGGAAATTATGGGTTGTGGAATGATCGATCCAAATGTGCTCAAATCTGTTGGTTATGATCCAGAAACTTACACAGGTTTTGCCGCAGGTTTTGGTGTAGAAAGAGTCGCTTTACTGTTGCATCAACTTGATGATATTCGCCGTTTATATAGTAGCGACTTGCGCTTTTTGCGGCAGTTTTAAAAAGCTGCTACCTTAAGTAAGGGCGGGTTTTGTTGTGAGGTTATCTCTAGCAAATCAAAATTATTTGCTAAACCCGCCCCTACAAGTAGACTAAAATCATATCCACTTATACATCGGTTGTGCAAAAACTATCTATAAAATATCTGTGTTCATCTGTGTTCATCTGTGTTTCATCTGTGGTAAAAAATTAGATATGATTCCCAGCACAAGACTTATATGATATGAAATCTAGGATTTTTTTAACCACAGATATCCACAGATAAACACAGATGAACACAGATGTAGATATAGATTGTTGGCTGGGATGGAAAAGTCCGCGCAGGCGGACTTCGTTTGTATAGCCGCGACTTCAGTCGTTAGGCTTTCCGACAGTTATCACAATGCCCACATTTCATCTTTTCAGCTTCTTGGGAAAAGCCAAAAGCATTTAATAAAAACCGCCAACGACATTGGCGAGTTCGCAAATATTTTTCCATCTGTTTCGCTGCGTCAAATTGATTAGAAGTTTGGCTTTTTTCCCCAGATTTAATGCTATAATTAAAAGGGTCAAGCCATGATAATTGATTCATGCTATGTAACAGAGATAAAGCTATTGCAGCTTCGGGAAATTTCCGGGAAATTTCATTAATATTGCCTTGTTTGGGTAGTTTGTTTAACAGTTGTTGGGCTTGTCGTTGTTGCGATCGCATTTTCCCCTCAAAAAACTCCCGGATTTGCTTATCCCCAGGATCTAAAAATCCCGTCGGTTCACTCATTAATAATAACGCTTGGGAAACTTTCCCATCTCTCCCCGCCCGTCCAATTTCCTGCACATATTCCGAGAGTAATAATGGTGGTTGAAAATGAATTACCCACCTGACATCCGGTTTATTTATCCCCATTCCAAACGCCGAAGTACAAATTACAAAAGGTACTTTTCCCGAAATCCAATCTCTTTCTATTTCTCGCCGTTCTTGGGGATGTAAACCTGCGTGATAAGCTGCGGTTGTGCAACCTTTTTTTCCCAACCATTCCGCAAGTTCTTCGCTATCTTTGCGAGTTCGCACATATACTAAACCCGCCTGTTTCGGTCTTGCCTGAATAAATTTTAGCAGTCGATGTTTCCGTCCGCAAGGTGTCCAAGCAATTTGGACTTTTAAGTTTAGATTATCTCGATAAGGGTTGAGGCGGAAAATTTCTGGTTGTTGTAATTGTAATACGTTTTGGATAGTTTTTTGGGCGAAAGGATCTGCCGTTGCGGTGAAAGCTGCGATCGCCATTTTACTCCCCGCTGGTTTATCCTTAAGTAAAGCATCTCTTACCGTTCCCAACCGTCGATAAGCTGGGCGAAAAGTATCACCCCATTGCACCAAACAATGTGCTTCATCTAATATCAACCCATTAATTTTTAACTGTGGTTGCGCTAACCGTTCCCAAACAGGTTTACTCAGCAAAGTTTCAGGAGAAACATACAGTAATCTTAACTTTTCTTGTTCCAAAGCTGCTAAAATTCGCTTGCGTTCTCCCGGCGATAACTCACTATGTAAAAGTGCTGCGGGTAACTTCCGCTGACGCAACTCTTGCACCTGATTTTCCATCAAAGCTACCAAAGGCGAAACCACTAAAGTTAACCCAGTTTGTAGCAAAGCGGGAAGCTGAAAACAAATCGACTTTCCCCCACCAGTGGGCATAATAATCATTGCATCTTTCCGTTCCAATAAGCAACGAATTACCTCGCCTTGTGGCGGACGAAAATCATCATAACCCCAAATCTTTTGGAAAGTTTCCCTAACCTTTTCCCAAGACATAGAATCAGAAAAATTATCTGCGTTCATCTG
>JBAVZX010001102.1:0-2962 GCA_049589015.1 Phormidium sp.
AATAAATCCTTTATCTTGCTGATACCAACGCAAAAGAGCTTCTGCACCGACAATTTTACCTGTTCGCAAATCTACTTTAGGTTGATAATAAAGTTGTAATTCTTGGCGCTCTATAGCGTGACGTAAATCTACTTCTAGAGCTAGTTCATTGTTCCAATCTATACTCAATAATTCACGATAAAATTCATAGCGATTTCCTCCCAAAGTTTGGGCATAATTCGTAGCTTTTTTGCTATTATTGATTAATTCTTCTAACTTACAACCATCATTATTAAAAATTGCAATTCCAATGCTGGCGGTGACGAAAATTTCGTGATAATTAATGAAAAAAGGTTCGCTAAATAATTTGAGAATTTGTTCCGCAGCGTTGCTCACTTCTTGTTTATCTGTCAGAGAGTTCAGGACGATCGCAAATTCATCATTATTTAACCTAGCCAAAAGTTCGTGATTACCCAAATGAGCAATTAATCTTTTTACTACTAAGTTGATCAGAAATTCATTTTCTTGATAACCTAATATGTTGCTGAGTTTTTGTAAACGATCTAAGCGCAAACAAAACACCGGAACAATTTTAGGGGAAATATTATCAACGCGCTCAGGATTTTCTGAGGAATTTGGAGGAATAATAATTTGATTAAATTGTTTTTCTAATAATGTTAAATTCGGTAAGTTACTTAATTGTTGCAATTTTTCTTGAGCTACTTGAATTTCTGCCGTGTAACGAATTGCCATTGCTTTTTCAGTTTCATATCTTTTTAAAGCAATTTCAATAGTAGTGATAACATCTTGCGGCTTAAAAGGTTTAACTAAATAACCATAAGGCTCTGTATGCTTGGCTTTTTCTAAGGTATCATTATCAGCATAAGCAGTCATATAAACTATCGGAATTTGTAGTTGAGTACGAATTATATAGGCTGCTTTTATGCCGTCGATATCTCCCGGTAACATGATATCCATGAGTATTAAGTCTGGATGATTGGCGATCGCTTCTTTGATAGCCTCTTCACCCGTACTCACTAAACCTACTATCTCATAACCTTGCTGTTTGAGATTTCGAGAAATATTTTCGGCTGCAATTAACTCGTCTTCAACTATGAGGAGTTTAATATTTTTTTTCATGGTTATTCAATTTTATTTTGGCTACCAAACTTAACATCCTTTCTGCTTAAGTATCTAGGCATTTTAAATTCTCTGCTTATACTGTAACTGCTGAAAGCTTAATTTAACAGAAGTTCCAGATTGAAAGTCAAATTCTAAGTTAGCTTTCAATTGCTTGGCGAGAATTTGGACTAGTTTCAAACCCAAAGAAGCAGGGTTTTGCCAGTCCACCGTCCCCGGAATCCCAATGCCATTATCTACGACAATTAAATTTAATTGCTGATTTTCAGCTTCAAATAGTTGAACTTTAACCTCTCCACATCGACCATTAGGAAAGGCGTATTTATAAGCATTTGTAATTAATTCATTAATGATTAAACCGCAAGGAATAGCTGTTTCTACATTTAATGATAATGGTTCGGCTTCAACAATTAATTTAATCCTTTTGTTACTACCATTAAACGAAGTACAAAGATTACCAATTAACCTTTGAATATATTTCCCCAAATTCACCTTTCCTAAATCTTTAGATTGATACAATTGCTCATGAATTAATGCCATCGTATAGATTCGATTTTGGCTATCATTGAAAATTTCTAACAGATTAGGATCGTTAATACTATGCGATTGCAAATGTAAGAGGCTAGCAATTACATGAAGGTTATTTTTGACGCGATGGTGAATTTCTTTGAGTAAAATTTCTTTTTCTTTCAGAGAGACATGGATTTTTTCTTCTGCTTCTTTGCGCTGTGTGATGTCACGCACGATAATTAAGACTTCATCTTTACCACAGGGCGAAATCCGAACTTCTTCATAACAAAGTTTGTGATATTTTAAGAGTTGATGTTCGTAAATTTGGACTTCTTTGGTAGTCAGTGCTGTTTCTATATATTCTAACTGTTTTTGCAGAATATCTGGGGTAAGTAATTCAGAAAGGTGGGTGGCGACAGGTACATAATTTTTGGCAGAAGAATCTTTGGGAGGAATGAAGTTTAAGCAAGTTCCATCTCTTTTTACCCGCAACAATAAATCAGGAATTCCATCAATAATTCCCTGATTTGTGGCTTCGCTTTGTGATAATGCTGCTTCTGTTGTTTTACGCTCAGTAATGTCAGTTAACATATTCAATGCACCAATATATTCTCCGGTTTGATTATGAATTGGAGAGCAAGAAACAATCGCCCATAAATCCGATCCATCTTTACGTCGAAATTTAAAATCCTCCTGTTTTCTCATACCTTCACGGCAAATTTGAATTTTTTCTTTGGTTATAACTTGGCTTTCTTGATCCATAAACTGAAAAACTGATTTCCCCAGTATTTCTTCTATGGTATAGCCCAACATAATGGCTATTTTACTATTCACAAAAGTAGTGTTTTGCTGCTCATCAAGTTGCCAAATTCCTTCTGTAGCAGTTTCCACTATTCGACGATATTGTTCTTCACTAGTCCGTAAAGCTTCTTCTGTAACTTTTTGTTCGGTAATGTTACGAACTATCGCCAGGATGTGGTCATTTTTTAAAGGAACTAGGCGAGCTTCTTCCCAACTTCTTCCCATTTCTGGCAACGTTAAGTTATACTGAATAGTTACTGGGGTCTGAGTTTTTATGGCTTGGGCGATCGCAGTTTTATATTCAGCAAAAATATCTGGCGGTAAAATTTCGGACAAATGTTTTCCTAAGAACTTTTTCTTAGGTAAATGTAGATTTAAATTAATTGGATTATTCGGATAATCTATAATTCTGTAACTTCTGTCTATATGAAATATTACATCAGGAATAGCTTGTAGAATAAGTGTCATTTCTTCTACTACTGAAGCTAAGTGATGTTTTCTTCCTTTGTTGTTTGAACTCAAACTATGGAGC
>JBAVZX010001103.1:0-1657 GCA_049589015.1 Phormidium sp.
TAGTACAGCAGTTGGTTATACAGCTGGTATAACTCATAACCCTACTTATCAAGAAGTTTGCACGGGAATGACGGGTCATAATGAAGTTGTTTTAGTGGTTTTTGACCCTAAAATAATTAGTTACGAATCACTTCTCAAAGTTTTTTGGGAAAGTCATGATCCGACTCAAGGAATGCGTCAAGGTAACGATGTTGGGACTCAGTACCGTTCAGGAATTTATGTTTATTCCGCAACCCAAAAGCAAATAGCAGAAGCCTCAAAAGCAGCTTATCAAAAAGCGCTGAATGCTTCCGGTTATGGAGAAATTTCTAGCGAAATTCTTGATGCGCCAGAATTTTATTATGCTGAAGCTTATCACCAACAGTACCTCGCCAAAAATCCCAATGGGTATTGTGGTTTAGGCGGTACAAAAGTTTGTTTCCCAGAAACAACAACAGCTTAAAACTGAACAGAGTGAAAGCTAAAAGAGGAAAGGGTAAGAGTTGGTATCCATCTTTTACCCTTTCCTCTTTAACCTTTTAGCAACCCGATGATAATTAAATTTTATATATGATTAATTTTATACTTTTGTAGAGAATGGAACTGAAGAATGGCAAAATAAGTCTATAAGATAGTTAATACTGTAAGTAATTGTAATTGCAAGAAGGACTGAAAATGAAAACTATTGGTTCTGTTTTGGCGATCGCCCTGAGTACCACTGCCTTAATTAATAGCACAACTGCGATCGCGCAAACTCCCACTACTCGAACTCAATTTTCCAGCGTCAGCGGTACTGTCACCTATCGAGAAAGAATTGCTTTACCACCAGATGCTTTAGTAATTGTACAACTACAAGACGTATCCAAACAAGATGTTCCCGCAGTTGTGATCGGTCAACAAATTATTCCTACTCAAGGTCGCCAAGTTCCCTTTCCCTTTGAAATTGTCTATAACCGAAACACAATTAACCCAAGAAACACATATACAGTTCAAGCCCGAATTATTGTTGACAATCGAGTGCGTTTCATTAATACAACTTCCTATCCCGTGATTACTAACGGAAATCCTAACCAAGTCCAAATTGTAGTAAATTCTGTGGCAAATTCTCCCCGACCAAAAAGTGTATTTTCGAGATTTGAACCATTAAATAAACAGCTGCAATAACTGTTGTCAGTAGTTGAGTGTTCTAGCGCTGAAGCGCTGACAACGAACTTAACTATAAAAGTAAAAACTGGGCTTGTTTAGCCCAGCTTTATCACTTGAGAGTTCAGGAATTTTAAAACTTAATAATTTGAGTGATATTTTTTAATTTATTGTCCCCCCTCCAAACAAAATTACATGACAGCAGAGATTTCATTAACCATTTGCAAACGTCCCCGACGCACAGAATAAAGTAATCTATCTAAAATGCTTTGTTCTTCTTCACTTAAGGAATTTTCCAGAATAGCTGCTTTTAATCCGTAGCGATCGGCAAGGGTAATATGTCCAGAACTGGTAACTTCGGCAAATAAGTCAAAAAGGGCGGTGGGGAGGAGGTTGAGTTGGTCGGACATTGGGGCTGGCTGAACTCGATGCTTTTATTATGGGGGAAAATTAGGCTATCCTCAGTGATTACACTGATGACAGGCTTGTGATAGTCACATACTTAGAAAAGTGATCGAGATCACAAACAGTTAAT
>JBAVZX010001104.1:0-2344 GCA_049589015.1 Phormidium sp.
GCTGTTGATAATCAGTCGATGCGTCAACAATTAACTGATTTCCCTCGCTTGGAATTAGAGCTTAATTTCTATAAAGCCGAATGCGAACGTCAACGTGAAGAATTGCGCGAAGCGTACATGAATCTGAATAAACAGAAATTAGCTGAAGCTGAAGAGTTCCGTAAACAAATTGATTCTCTTCATCAGGAACGTAGTGATTTAGTTACTAAATTATCTCTTGCCGAACAACGCTTAACTGAAATTACTGCACTTGAACAAAAAGTTAAAGATTTAGAGCAGAGTTTAATTAACGCTCAATCAGAAATTCAAACCAAAAACCAACGTCTGTCTGAACTGGAAACTCAATTACAAAAACCAGGTGAGCCAAATCGTCAATCTCATGCTAAGAAAAATGGCAAAGTTCCCGTAACAAGTAGCATTTAATTTTTTGTTGTTATCCCAATAGCAAATATCATTTTCTGCTATTGGGAATTATCTCTGGTTAAACGATCGCTATTAAATCAAATAAAAAGGATATCTGATGAACCTCAAACCCACTCTTGAGCCTGTGGTCATTGTTCCATTTGCGGATGATGATTTTTTTGAGCAGGAATGATGGGCAATTTTCCTTTTGCGGGTCGCGCAGCGTGGAGAGTTGGCATGGCAGCGACCCGCCAACGAATAAAAGAAATCAACCAAGACAGATAACTTAAGAGACGATGTAACTATGTAACTGTTGAGATAATTTTCAGAAATTATCAATCCCAAACATATACAGAGCAAAGCTTTCGGCGGTTACATTTTTGGGTGATTTCTCGAAGAATGAAGCTGTAACCTCATGTAACTGACCACAACCAACAACTCCAAATTTATCTGTGGTGTAAATTCTTCAGTCGTAATAAATGTGCGTTACATCAAGTTACGTCGGGTGAGGCATTGGGATCTAACTCGTAGATTTCAGGTACAGAGACAGTTGTAGACTCTGGGAGGGTTGTCGTTACATCAGTTACATCAGCACTTGGACTCAGTTGATTTGGTTGATGCCACAAACTGATGAACTCAGACACAATATGGATCGGTAGCAGACAGCAACGACGGGATACCATTTCTGGTTCTTTGGGCAACATCGGATTACCATCAATATCAGTACGTGGTGTAATCAACAATCTTTGATAAGTTAAACTTTCATCCTTGGAACGATGGAATTTTTGTACAGATTTGATTCGACCACCAGCTTTATCGATTAGTGCTTCGATCACTTTCCGGCTGTAGATGGGTGCAAACATCCGATCGAGCACGGGCCAGACGACACTCAGATGAATCGCTAAAGCTTTGCCAATTTCCGATGTATCAACTACGCGCACGCTCCACATCCCAATCAATGATTCGGCGTGCAAGGCATTCAGTTTATCCAAAAAGTCAGTTAAGGAATTGGCTATAGAATCAGCATCGTTTGCAGTTTTGCACAGTTGGTCAACTACATAAGCCTTGATTTCGTCACTGGGGAAACTGGCTAATTTCGCAACTGCTTGAGCATACCAAGTAATCAACCCCAGAGAATCTGCAATCCGAGCATGAGCATAAGGTAAATGCGATCGCAATTCCGAAGCTAAAGCCCGTATTTGTTGAACCGGATAGCCCAATTTAATCAAATCCGGCAATGCTCCAGATGCTAACCTTTGCGCTTGCTGCATTTCATCCCAAGCAGTTTTATCCCCATCATTAACGCGATAAAACGGAACTTGAATCAATCGCGATAAAGTTGCAGGTTGGTCATCGCCCACCGCATGATTAGAACAAACAATCAGCGGCGAATGTGGTTCTTGGTAGTTGCCTCGTACTTTGCGGGGAACTGCATTAAACAAACCTTTGAGCAATTCATCTAATTCCCGACTCCGCTGCGGGTCATCTAAACACAAGGGCAAGGAACCTGCTAATTTCAAGGTTTCGTAAGTCGCACTCACACTAGCCCGATGTAAAACTCCTCTGTTGTTGAGCCAACCAACCAACGATAAGGCATTGTTAGCTGCTACCGATTTGTTGGAACCTGGATCTCCCACCAAGTTAATTAGTGGAAAACATTTTTCGCGCAACATGATGGTGCGGTAATGTACCCCAGCGGCGACGTAACCGAGTACCATCAATGCCGGATAAATCCCGCTACCATGAAACTTTTGCATGGAACTTAACAATTGTGGTAATGCTTCTCGATCGGGTGAAGCGATTTCCGGTAAAGGCATTTTCTCTACACCACCGATATTGTTGTTGAAAATCCAACCGCTTTCTTCTTCTTTCGTTGGTTCACCATCAACAGTGTATTGACAATCAGCAAATACCCAAGTCCCATCTGATTGTTGTCCAATTC
>JBAVZX010001105.1:0-3203 GCA_049589015.1 Phormidium sp.
CCCCAGTACCTACTCGACGTGGGCAAAACGGCGGAACAGAAAGTCAAGGGCGTAGTTCCGCAATTCGTAATATTGGGGATCTTCCATGATTTGGGCGCGATCGCGTGGGCGAGAAAAAGGAATATTCATTACTTCGCCAATGTTAGCGGCTGGGCCATTTGTCATCATGACTAGGCGATCGGCAAGGAACAATGCCTCATCAATATCATGGGTAATCATCAATACTGTAGTGCGGTGATCGCGCCAAATACTCAACAATTCCTCTTGCAATTCTTCCTTAGTAATTGCATCCAAAGCGCCAAAAGGTTCATCTAAAATTAGGATTTCAGGACGGATAGCTAAAGCGCGGGCGATCGCAACTCTTTGCTTCATTCCACCCGATAGTTGATATGGGCGTTTATGGGCGGCTTCTGTTAATCCCACCATTGCCAAATGTTCGTCAACAATTGCGTGTTTTTCGGCCTTAGATTTATTTGGAAAAGCGGTTTTTACTGCCAGATAAACATTTTCATAAGCCGTTTTCCAAGGCAAAAGGGCGTAATTTTGAAAAACCATCATCCTGTCCGGCCCAGGTTTGGTAATCACATTTCCCCGCAACCTAACTTCGCCCTCACTTGGTTTATTAAAACCAGAAACCATGTTCAACAAAGTAGATTTACCGCAACCGGAATGACCGATCACACAGACAAATTCTCCTTCATAAACGGTGAAATTAACATCTTCTAAAACCGGATATAACCCATTAGGGCTAGGGTAAACTTTGGAAACTCGATCGATCACCAAAAAAGGTTCGCGATTAATTGGTTCTTTGACTTGAATTTTAGTGCTATTGCTAGTCTGCATGGTTCTCATTTTGTAGCGAGTAGTGAGTAATAAGTAGTTGTTAATAATGACTCAGAAATTTCTGCCAAAAGTCACTTAACCTATCTGTGTTCATCTGTGTTTATCTGTGGATATCTGTGGTTGAAAATCCAATCTTTTGGACTTTTCCCAGAAATCTAATCAACAATTAAGCCGCTTCAGGTCTAGAATCATCGATGATCACTTCTTGAATCTGAATTTCTCGGTGAATTGTCAGACGTTGTAAATAACCGATCGGATCATCAGGATTAAACACCATGCGATCGAACAATTCAAAACTTTGGCGATTTGGTTCAATATCTGGAAATCCTAACTGACGCGCCGCTTCACCATATAAATCAACTCTCCGCACTCTTTCTAAAATTTCAATCCAATTCTTCGGGAAAGGAGTAATACCCCAACGTGCTAATTGAGTGAGAATCCATAGACCTTCAACTCTTCCCGGACAATTGGTATTATCGAAGTGAAATTGATTGAATCTCGGCAAAAGTTGCGGTGGTTCATCCGTGCCTTTATTGTAAGCAGTTAAGAAACCTGGGCGGGTATATTCTAGTGCAGAACCAACATATTGAGGACGACAAATTAATCCTAAAATCTCTTCGCGGTGGCGGCGATCGTCGCAATATTCACAAGCTTCTAACATTGCTTTAACTAAAGCGATGTGAGTGTGAGGATTTTCATTTACCCAGTCTTCGCGCATTCCTAAAACTTTCTCTGGATGTCCCGCCCAAATATCTAAATCAGTGGCAATTACATAACCCAATTTTTCCTGAACGGCGCGAGAATTCCAAGGTTCACCAACACAATAACCGTCAATATTTCCCGCTTTTAAATTAGCCACCATTTGTGGTGGCGGAATGACTGTTAAAGTCATGTCTAAGTCAGGATCAATACCACCGGAAGCTAACCAATAACGCAGGATTAAGTTGTGCATGGAAGCATTATGCACCATACCCATGACATGACTTTTTTGTGGAGTTTCTAAAATTGCTGCTTTTAAATCTGCTAAAGTTCTTACTCCTTGATTATAGAAACTTTTGTTTAAAGTAATGGCATTTCCATTGCGACTTATAACTAAAGCCGTAACAATTGGTACTCCAGTTTGGCTAATTTCTGATCTAAGTGGGGAATTTATGCCTAAAGTCATAGCTAAAGGCATTCCGGCAACCATTTGGGCTGCATCTAAACGACGAGTAACCACACCTTCGGCGATCGCTTTCCAATTCGGTTCTCTAACTAATTTGACTTCTTCAATTCCATGTTTTTTGAAGAAACCTTTTTCTTGGGCAACTACTAAAGGCGCACAATCTGTTAAGGGAATAAAGCCAATTTCTAGGGTAGTTTTTTCTAAGCCTTTACTAGAAATAAAGGCTTTGCCGGAAGCTGGGTTTGCTGTTTTTTCTGGCTGTTTTGCTTGGCGTTTTTTATCCCGTTTTTGTTGATTTAAGAAGTAAATCATTTCGTTTCTCATTGAGTAATAATTGGGATGATTTACTACTTCTAAGCGATGGCGAGGACGGGGAATTGGTACATCTAAAATTTGACCTATGTGGGATTCTGGCCCATTGGTTAACATGACAATGCGATCGGATAATAGCAAAGCTTCATCCACATCATGAGTTACCATAACGCAGGTGACTTGGCTTTCTTCACAAATTTGCATTAATTGTTCTTGCAAACCACCCCTAGTTAAAGCATCTAATGCGCCAAATGGTTCATCTAATAATAGTAATTTCGGGCGAATTGCTAGGGCACGGGCGATCGCAACTCTTTGTTTCATCCCCCCAGATAATTCACCAGGACGTTTATCGGCGGCGTTTCTTAAACCTACTAAATCAATGTGATGTTGAATAATTTCTTTGCGTTCAACTACAGATTGATCTCGGAAAACTTTGTTGACTGCGAGGGCGATATTTTGCCGGACAGTTAACCAAGGTAGTAAGGAATAATTTTGAAATACTACCATGCGATCGGGCCCTGGTTTTGTCACTTCTCGCCCTTCTAAAATGATGCCGCCTTTCGTGGGACGATCTAAACCTGCAATCATATTTAACAGGGTAGATTTACCACAACCAGAATGTCCAATTAAGGAAATAAATTCACCCTGTTTAATTTTTAATTCAATATTTTTTAGGGCGATGTAGCTACCACCATTTGCTAGGGGAAAAATGCGATCGACGTGATCTACTTGAAGGAATACTGACATGGTAATTGGAGATTAGTGATTGGGCACAAGGGGACGAGGAGACAAGGAGACAAGGAGACAAGGGAAATTTTTGCCTTTTGCCTATTTCTGTTCTGCTGGGACAACAATTGAGGCGATATAGGCAACTAATCTATCT
>JBAVZX010001106.1:0-4880 GCA_049589015.1 Phormidium sp.
CTCTGGGGCTAATAGAGTTTGGTTTTGCAGCTTGGGAACTGCATCGGGGTTTGTTTGTTTGGTGCGATCGCCACTACGCCGCTTTTTTCGTTTCAGCATCCGCTTGACATCTTTAGCGAATGTTTGACGGTGATGACCGTTATTATTGTGATTGCTTTGTGGGGAATTCATACTGTAAGTAAAGTGATATATAGAGGTGAATAATTGTGGTGATTAAGAGCCTGCTAAAGGGCAAAGGTTACGATTAACCAAACTTGGTTTTAGCAAGGTAATTTTGTCAGCATAAATGCGAGGAACATAAATCGAGCCTGGTTCAATCTGGTTCATAGTTTTAGCTAGTCCTTCGGGTAAAGTATTACCAGATAAACCTCGATCGATTCCGCGAAAAGGATGCAGGAAACCACCCGCACTAAGTCGGGTATTAAAAGGCCCAATTCGACCCCAACGGGATTCGCTTTCTTCTAAAACAGGTTGAATCTTAATTTGTTGTTGCCAGTAATTAGTAGGTAAGGTAATAAACAGGATTACTTTTTGCTGTTGGGCGTTGTAGTGTAGTCGGTGCATGGGAGAAGCATCCAAAAGCCCCGGTTGTACTTGCATTACTGTTTGTTTGTCCGCAATAGACCATTTTCCCTGGCTATCTTGTCGCACCCAAAATAAACGAATAGATGAATCATTTACTGGTAGCATGACTACGGCTCGACCTTGAGCTAAATTATTGAATCGAGCTACAGGTAAATTTAGCTGTAAGGAAGTTGAATTTAGCTGCGATCGCAAGTTATCTCCTAAGTTGAAAGATTGACACAAAACATTAGTTTTAATATTTGGCTCTGCTTGATAATAAGAACGCATCTTTGGTGATAATGTAGATGTTTGACAACTAACTAGGAAAGTACTGCAACCAAGGATAAGTAATAGCAATTTAGGTTTCATTTTTTCCTCTGGAAATTGGTAATATTGATGTAAAGGGAAAATCTGGAGATTGAAATGGAGGGTAATTAAAAAAACTTCCTACTTGCCTACAAGTGTTAACTAACTAGATAGGTCAGCTTGGATAATTTAATTTAACTAAATGGATGGAAAGGGGGCATTACCTAAAAAACAAAAAGCAGCTTTTTGGTAGCTGCTTGTCGAAAATTAATTGTGATTATTGAATAGTTAACGAAAAGCTGAAAATTAAAGGCGATCGCATTAATCTTGAGCTAGCTTTACCAACAGTTTAGCCAAAGCCTGTACCATTGGACGAGTCGAAACATCTTCTCCGCGTCGCAGACGATGAACGCTACCTCTAAGTACAGGTTCTTCGCTGGTAATGGTATCTGAATTACCATGCAAATCACTGTAGATAATGGCAATCACAGGTAAAGGTTTTGCTAATTGTGTTTCACAAAACTCTTGCCAAGCCTTCACTTCTTCTTCTGTCTTAGCTACAATAATGGCGTGAGTAGCTTGAGACATGATAACTTTATTCTCATCGCTAGGAATTTTACCGCCTACATCAAATAGCATTAGTGAATTTTTAATTCCCTGAATATCTTTCGCTTTAGCTTGAGCAAATTCGGGGGTAAACTTAGCTTTGTACTCTTCTTTTAATTTTTTCGCTAACTCTGGATATTTAGCGACGGTTTCCGCGTACCAAGAACCATCACCATCGGGACAACCAGAAATGGCATAAAAATCAGCAGGTGCATTATTCAAGTTTAAAATTGCTGCTTTTAAACCATCTCTTAGTACCGTTTTTCCAGTATTGGGAGAACCACATAAGACAGCTTTAACTGTAAGTTCTGGGTCATAATTTACATCAAAGGTTTCCCCAACTTGATAATCTTTAGAATGACTGAATACTACTACATATCTATCTAGCCCTTTATCTCCCAATTTGGGATCGAAGATAGCTACGCTACTATACAAATGAGCAATTTTGTTAGCAATCATAAAACTAGCCAATACCGTAGCACGTCCGTTAATTCTCAGTAGTTGTTTACCACCTGGTAATTGTCCTGAACTAATTAAATTTTCCAGTTGTGCTTCGGCATCTAATAAAAGTCGATCGCCATCAGCTTTCACTCCATTATTAATTTTGGCAATTAACACATCATTTTCCCAATAAATTAAAAATGAAGGCGAACTATCGTCTCTCGTAGCTACTTGCTTAACTTCTCCGGTAACAAAATCAATGCGACTACCAACGGGATACTCTGCTGCAGTACTGATGACAACAACGTAAGCATTTAAACGAGTATCGGAAACTGCGATCGCTCGATATAAGTGTGCAACTTCATGGGCTAAAGTATAACTGGCTAGTACAGAAATTCTGCCGTCAATTTTCAGCAGATTTCCGCCTCTAAGTTCCCCAACAGCTATCATCTGTTGCAAACCTACTGCTACATCCCGCACTATTCGATCGCCATCAGCTGTAATTGGTTCGCCGTCTGCATTTTTGGCAAAATCTACTTTTAAAGTATCTCTTTCTAATCTCATTTGATAGCTAGTCATTGGTTTTTCCTTCTCTGCTTTGACTGTTTTACTTTGCCATTTATCAGGAAAGGGGGCTTTCCTTCTTGGTGTAGTTTAAAGAGGTAAGTTAACTGATAACAGCAATTTTATGTCTGCTCAAACCTTTGATTTCCAGCCAACAGTAAAATTATTGCAAATATTTGCACGCGGTTCTTTGAGACAGAATTTGCCGAAAGCAGTGCGGCTGTGGGTGATTTTGCGATCGCTTTATGGCGACGAAACCGATCCGATTCGCTTACAACTTAAGAAAAAGTTTACTTATAGTGATTGGAATAAACAGTTTTTCACCCAAACTGATACAAATCATAAGGATTATACGATTCCTAGCGTTCACGATCCCTTATGTCCTTGTGGGAAAAGTCTTCGTAATTGGCTATTCAATTCTGATACTGGTTTAAATCAGGAAGAATGGCAATGTTCGTTCCGAAAACTTTACCGAATGACTGTGCAAGATTTAGATAATTTGCTATCTTTTGGCATCATTACCCAAGTCAAAAAAAATCCCCAAAAGCAAAAAACTTTACCCAATGGTCGTTTGTTTGCTGTCACTAGTAAGAACATTCAAAACGATTTTAAAGCTTTGGTGGAAATGGGATGGTTAGAAGCGCAAGCAATTAAACAAGGTACAGGTAAGAAGTTTAAAATTGTCTATTCCTTGGTTGAGGAGTTTCCCCAGGTTGCTATTCACCCAGAAAATACGATTCTTGATGGAGAGACAACGGTGGTGAGAAATGCGATCGCTAATAATTTAGCTGATTTTTTTGAAGATTTCGGTCAAGAAATTAACGGTCAGAAACGCTTTGTTTTAGATATCGAGTATATCGTTCATCGCCAGTTTAGTCAGCAAATTAATACCTTGCGTCAACAGCTAAAATCTATTTGGCATCAACCGCAAGTCCCGCCTATGAAAATTACTTATGTCAGTGCGAGAAATTTCCAAAGTTACCAGGATGAAGGGGAAGCTTATGTAGTTTATCCGGTTTGTATTTACTATTCCCATCGTGCGCCTTATTTGTTTGCTTTCGGTCAAACACCAAAAGATACTAAAATTGATTGGTATGATTATCGACTCGATCGCATTCAAAGTTTGCAGCAGTTAAACTGGGATGATGTAAATATTGAGGGTTTTACTCAGTCAATTTGTTGCTCTAAAACACCGAAACAAATTCAAGATTACCGCGCCGAAGCTTGGGGTTTTGATTTTTACAAACCACAAGATTTGCTGTTACTGCGGTTCGATCGCTATTTCCATTCTCGTTACATTGAAGGAACGGAACGGGACGAACTATTTACGAAAATACCTTATAACTATGCTGAATCTCACATTATCAATGCTCGAATAGACTCCGAACAAAAGTCAGAACTTTTAAAGGTTTTCTATTCTCGTTCTCCCGAAGATATTTACTGCCGAGTTAATTATCGCACTGATGATAATAATGTAATTATGCGTTTGAGAGCTTGGGGAGCAAATGTTGAAGTGTTTTTGCCTTGGTCATTGCGATCGCGCATGACTCAAGATATCCAAGCTACCTGGAAACTTTACCAAAAGTAGCAGATAGCGGGTAATAGGAAATAATAACAAATGACAAATAACTAACCACAAATGACTATGAATACTGAAACACCAAAACTTTCACATCGTTTTGAACAAGCTTTAGTTTATGCTACTCAACTTCACGCTCATCAAGTCAGAAAAGGTAGCGATATTCCTTACATTAGTCACCTGTTGAGTGTAGCGGCGTTGGTATTAGAAGATGGCGGAGACGAAGATGAAACAATTGCAGCACTTTTACACGATAGCATTGAAGATTGTGGCGGTGCAAAAACTCGCCAAGCTATTTTGATATTGTTTGGAGAAAGAGTTACGAATATTGTGGATGGTTGCACGGAATTTGATGTGATACCTAAACCTCCTTGGCGCGATCGCAAGTTGTTATATCTGGAAAAAATGCGCGATGCTTCTCCTTCTGTGCTGCGAGTTTCTTTGGCTGATAAATTGCATAATGCTCGTTCAATTTTAACTGATTTGTACCGATATGGTGATACAGTTTGGCAGAAATTTAATGCGGGAAAAGAAGGTACTTTATGGTTTTACCGCAGTTTGATTGAAATTTACGAAGAAGCTACCGATAGTTTTTTACTTTCCGAGTTTAAAAGAACTGTTGATTTGTTAGTTTGATTCGACTCAGAAAAATTAATAGTTTTAATTAAACTACCTACGCTTTACCAATATGTTAACGTAGGTAGTTTATTTTTGTTTCCAACTAATCCGAATTAACCCTTCGGTGGGGGCAACACTACCAATTTAAACGGTGACCCAGTTCGGGTTTCCAACTAATCCGAATTAACCCTTCGGTGGGGGA
>JBAVZX010001107.1:0-2365 GCA_049589015.1 Phormidium sp.
GCTAATAGGTAAGCAATAACGGTTTTTGTCAATCGGAATTTTTCCCTAGTCAAAACGTAAATTCCGTGACTGAGGGCAACTAATCCAGATAAGAGAAATGTATAGAGGCTTATTGCTAAAGTAACGATATAAAGGCTCCAGCTAAACTGGGTTTTCAATCTCATGGCGCGTAAAAGAGCGGCGCTTGATATTAAGATAGTTACCGTCCAAAAAGCATAAGGTCGTGCTTCTTGGGCGTAGAGAACGTGAAAGGGTGAGATGGCGATCAGGGCGATCGCTACCCATGCTGTCAGAGTACAATCGAATAATTCTCGACACAGCCAATAAATAGCAGGAAATACTAATAAACTAATCCCAGCTGAGAAACTTCGCGTCAGCGCTACCGATTCCCCAAACAATTGTACCCAAAAGCGTACCAATATATAATAAAGCGGTGTTTGCTGGGGTTCCTCGATCGCCAAACCATTAATCGTATCACTTACATTTCTGTCGGAATTAAGAGTTTGATATTTGTGTAAATCTGCAATGCTAATTACCCGACCATCGTACAGTTTTTCCACGGCTTCCTGTACTGTATGACCAGAAATTCGCAATGAAGTGAAAGTTTCATCTGGCCAGTAAATTTTTTTCTCCAGGTTTACAAAGCGAAAAAATATTCCGATTACCAGCAAAACAATAATTAAAAAACATGACTTATTTAAATTTAGCTTGATCTGAGACATGGATTTAGTATTTTATAAATTAGCCCTTATAAGGGGAATCTAAAGTAGAGTTTGAATATTCATATTCACTTGACCTAGAGTCTTTGTCTTTGTCAACAGATAATAGAAAGTTAATCGAAATAAAAATAATCCAATATAAGCTGTTTGCCTCTACAAGTCTGGTTTCTGTGATATTGCTGAGTGCCCAATAAATCAAGTATATCAACGGGAAAAACCCTTCTATTTTTTTTGTTGAGCGCAGTAGAAAGAATCCTTTTCTTAAGGCAAAAATAAATGAAAATATGAATATCGATAATCCTACAATGCCTAAATCTCCCAATAAATCCATAAACCCATTGTGACCGTAATTCGGTTTCCAATCTTGTTTTAAGAGCAGAACTCTCCAGATATGTGAAGATGGCCCGTACCATCCTGACCAGAAACCTTTGAAACCGTAACCAAACCAGGGACGGTTAGCAATCTCTGAAAGCATCATTTGCCATATAGGTACTCGTCCGGTCAGACTTGGGTCTTTATTCAATGCTTTAAACGCATATTCGTTATAATCTACCCACCATAGGGAAGCGGCTCCTGCCAATAGAACGAAAACAAGGCCGAACAACATCAGTAAGTTATAGCGGAAACGCAAGCCTCTAAAGATAAACACAAGAAGCAACATCAGCAAAAAAAGTATCTTACCTCCCCCTGACTGGGATTTTGCTACCAATAGAAGGCAAAGTCCACAACCTACCCAGGCTATCCAAGCGAATTTGATACCGCTACGAGCTAGGATAAAAAATACTAGCGACCCCAAAGCCATATTCCCACCCAAAATATTTTTGTGCGGATAAATACCCCGCCAAGTTCCCGGATGCAGTTCGGTTGCGCCTCCGATGCTGGGTCTGACTATGGCATAGTATATACTCAGCACCGCTGCGATCCCAAACATCCAAGCTAATAGCCGCAATAACTCTTTTAAACTGTAGCGCGTCCCCAGGTGCATTCCGAATAGAGTTGTTCCTACTAAAAGTCGAGACTGGGTATTGGTGTGTGCCTCTACAACAGACCAACTTCCAGAAAGAAGCACCATTCCCACCAATACTAGCGGTAGTTTTTCTCCCTTGAATACACCCAGAGTAAAATTTTTCCACCGTGCTATCACAAAACAAAAGGTTATTCCATAACTCACATAGAAAATTGCCCTTAGCATCGAACTGCTGATGATATCTGATGAGGTATTTGTAGACAATAGAAGTATGACTACTAAGAACGCTTTTTCGGCGTTAAGCAGCAGTAGCAGTACTGAACGTATCAATGGATGCAAGGACATTGCAGATGGGGAAGAGGTTAGGTTGCTGTAACTCAATGGTAGATTTTCGATTGGCAATTATCCAAATTTAATTTTGGTGTTTTTGCTTAAATTCTGTGAGAATGTCTTCATAAAGAGATTTGTAGCGACGAGCTTGTAATTCAAGGTTAAACTCTTGTTCGGCTTTTTCGCGGGCGCGATCGCACAGTTTTTCATATCGTTGTTTGTCTTCGATCACCCAAACAATTCCTCTTGCCAAATCTTCACTTTCATAAGCTTGAGCTAAATAACCGTTTTGCTGGTGTTCGATCATATCTGGCATTCCACCAATATTAAATCCAACACAAGGTATACC
>JBAVZX010001108.1:0-8443 GCA_049589015.1 Phormidium sp.
TTAACTATTTCATATAAAAAATAGCGATCGCTAACACAGAGCGATCGCTATTTTTGGCTATTCTTTAGTTAAGGATTCGCTAAATTGAAACTAACCCAAAAGTGTGAATTAGTAGCGGTTAGCGCAAGCATCGCCCAAAGCACGCCAAGTCATTTTCCCAACTACACCGTCAGCTTTTAAACCATGATTTGCTTGAAAGCTTTTTACAGCGGATTTAGTAACTTCGTTAAAGTTTGCATTAAAGTTATCGGAAGTCATATAACCGTAACAGATGAGAAGTTGCTGTAAAAAGCGCACTGCTTCACCAGAAGTACCAGCTTGCAAAACGGGCATATTGAGCGTTGTAGTTTGATTAGTGGATTGCATTTTGTTTACTCCAGAAATTGAATGTTTGTTTCTACATTTCCAAAGTAAACTTACTTGCTTAACTCTTACAGTACCCTCTCAGGGTAAACTTATTTCATTGCTCCTTGTACAGTGATAGTATACAACTGTTCTTGGGGTTTCAAGTTACAATCTGAAATCGGACGATCGGTAGGACATTTAACAGAAGGCGCTGGTTCCCATTCTACATTTACTAACAATAATCCACTGTCTCTGGTCAATCCAATAGCCTTACCTGTTGGGCCGTCTGCTTGGTAGCGAGAGTCTTCATTCCAACCAATAAAAGTAGATTTAAGTTTATCAACAACATCGGTTGGACTGGCAAATTTAGCTCCCGTTCCTGTTGCTATCATCGTACAACCCATACCTTTACCACCTGATATGGGATCTGCAAAAGAGGTATTTTTTAAGGAAAAAGTTGTATTAAGAGCTTTCGCTGCATCATCACGTAAAGTTTCACAGATATTCGTGGGAAAAGGCTGATAATTACTTGCTTTTACCGACCTAGAAACAGAAATACTAGGTTGAGTTGATATGGCGATCGCAGAACTTGTAGTGAGTAAAGCAGTTAGTAATAGTAAAGAATTAAGTTTCATGGTAGTTAACTGTTTGGTAATTTTTTCCAATTTCAACAAGTATAAATTTAGTTCGTTGTAACGACTTCAGTCGTTCTCTTGAAAAAATCCGACTGAAGTCGTTACAACAGACGGTTAGCCGATTCCTTCAATTATGGGATGGAAGTAGAAGGCTAATCCTAAAACTATGTAAGCTGCTAATAGTAATGTTCCTTCTAGCCAGTTCGATCGCCCATCGGAACTTATCGAATTAGCAATTAACACAGCTACAGCTACAGCGACTAACTCAAATGGATTAAAATCTAAATCCATTGGTTGACCCAATAAAAAACCAGCTAAAACTAATACTGGTGCAACAAACAAAGCAATTTGTAAACTTGAACCTACTGCAACGGAAACCGAAAGATCCATTTTATTTTTCATCGCCACAGTAACAGCAGTAGCGTGTTCCGCAGCGTTACCAACAATGGGAACAATGATTACACCAGTAAACAAAGCTGTTAACCCTAAACTTGCGGTTGCTACTTCCAGAGAATCAACTAAAAGTTCTGATTCCACTGCTACCATCAAAGTGCAAGCTAACAGTATGCCAATCCATAAAGGTAAGTTAACTTTAGCGCCAGCTTCTTCAGGAGCAAGATTTGATTCTGCTAAACTTTCCAACTCTTGTTGTTCCATGTCTGCTACACCTGCGTCGTAGAGATAGGTGTGAGTTCGCATGGAAAACAGCAAAGTCAATCCGTAAACGATGATTAGGACGATCGCCACAGCACTAGAAAGAGTTTGCATTGTAGCTTCGGAAATTCCCTGAGAGGTGTAATTTACCATTGTGGGTAATAACATGGCAATTACAGCTAAATTCATGGAAGAAGCATTAACACGGGCTACTATCGGCTGAAATTCTTGTTCTTTGTAACGCAGACCTCCTAAAAGCATGGAAAGCCCCATAACTAAAAGCAAGTTACCAATAATTGAACCTGTTAAACTGGCTTTCACCACATTGATTAGTCCAGCGTTAAGTGCCACCAAACCGATAATTAATTCAGTAGCATTACCAAAGGTGGCGTTTAACAACCCCCCCAAGGAAGGGCCAACAACTACAGCAATTTCTTCTGTCGCAGTTCCCATCCAAGCCGCCAAGGGCAGAATTGCTAAAGCTGAGGTGATGAATATTACTATCTCTCCCCAGTGGAGGAAGTGGGCGGCAATGGAAATTGGAATGAAAATTAAAAGGGCCAGGAAAATATTATCTTTAGTCAACATTTAGTTTTCCGTATTTTGAGTCATGAGGATTATGCACAGACTTAGTTGTAGGGTGCGTCAGAAAGTTAAACCCTGATGCTGTCGATCGGATTTATAGTCTGACGCACCCTACTAAATTGTGCCAGTTGCGTAAGTCCTGATTAAGTATTTATTATGCACAAGTAGAGAGGAGTATAGAACTAGAATGGCGAAAAAAATCTCTCTAAGGATGTAAAGCGCCAGGGTAATAGTAAAAAATTATTTATTTTATTTACTAATTTGAGCAATTCTTAATTTAAATTTTCAATTGTAGTTAAATTTCATTAATTAATATGGAAGAATTCTAAATTTTAGGGTTTAATCAAGTAAAGATAAAAGAAAATACCTAACTCGGTATCTGGCTTTTATTTCCAAAGTAAAAGATCGCTTGTAGTAAGGTTCTCGATCGCTACGGATTACGTCAACTATCTATATAGTCTTTGATCCCCAGCTATAGCCAAAAAATATCGACCGGGAGGGCTACAACCCAATACCCAGGCGGTTTGGTAAGCTGTTTAACCTTTCAAATTGGACTTAGTACTTATGACTGCTTTCGCAGATTTACCAACTTCCCTCGCTGGGAAAACTGAGAACATTACGGCATTAACAACTAATAATGAGTCGGGGATCGATCCCCAACAAATTACCGGAGTTTTTGTCACGGTTCACGGACATTTCTATCAACCACCAAGGGAAAATCCTTATTTGGATGCAATTGAAAGGCAGCCAAGTGCGGCACCTTTTCATGATTGGAATGAACGAATTCACCACGAGTGCTATCGTCCCAATGCCTTCGCTAGGGTATTAAATGACAAGGGCGAACTGGTGGGGATCATCAATAACTATGAATACATGAGTTTTAATATTGGGCCTACACTCATGTCATGGTTAGAAAGATATGATTTAGAGGTTTATCAGAGAATTTTAGAGGCAGACCGGAAAAGTTGCGATCGCCTAAACGGGCACGGAAACGCGATCGCCCAAGTTTACAACCACATCATTATGCCCTTGGCGAACAGCAGGGACAAATACACCCAAATTCGCTGGGGCAAAGAAGACTTCCGTTCCCGCTTTAATCGCGATCCCGAAGGAATGTGGTTAGCGGAAACCGCTGTAGATTACGCCACCTTAGAGGCGGTAATTGCTGAGGGCATTCACTTCTTAATTTTGGCACCTTCCCAAGCCCAACGTTGCCGACCTTTACCCACAGAAGACAAACCGGAAACAGAGTGGTTAGAAGTGGGAGGGGCACAGATTGATCCCACTCGACCTTACCGTTGTTTTCTGCCCGGAACTGACAAATTTATCGATATTTTCTTCTATGACGGCCCAATCTCCAGAGATATGGGCTTTAATGATGTTCTGAATAGTTCCCATAATTTAGCGGGACGAATTGGCATGGCAATCCAAGGGGATCACCGTCCCGCCCAATTAATTTCCGTTGCTACCGATGGCGAAACCTTTGGACATCACAAGCAGGGCACAGAAAAATGCTTGGCTTATGCTTTTACCACTGAGTTTGCCAGTCGGGGTTGGCAAGTTACCAACTTTGCCCATTATTTAAGCTTGAATCCCCCCGCTTGGGAAGTAGAACTAAAACCTGTGACTGCTTGGAGTTGTAGTCACGGGGTCGATCGCTGGCAAGATGATTGCGGTTGCGGTGGTGGTGGTGGATGGCACCAAAAATGGCGGCGACCTTTGCGCGATGCGTTGGATTGGTTGCGCGATCGGTTGATTGAAGTGTACGACGAAGTAGGGCGGAAGTATTTCCTCGATCCTTGGCAAGCTAGGGATGAATATATTAAGGTAATTCGCGATCGATCTGCTGCTAATGTCGAACATTTTTTAATTAGACATCAATCGCGGAAACTTCAAGCCGCAGAAAGAATTGATGCTTTGCGTTTGTTAGAAATGCAGCGTCATGCGTTGTTAATGTACACCAGTTGCGGCTGGTTTTTTGAAGAAATTTCTCGCCCGGAAGGTGTGCAAATTCTCCGTTATGCTTCCCGTGCTTTAGAATTAGCGGGAGAAGTGGCGGGTGTACAATTGGAAAAAGAGTTTCTCGATCGCCTCGCCACCGCCCCCAGCAACGTCGATACTTTCCGCAATGGCGATGAAGTTTACCGTCAGTTGGTAGTTTCCGCACAGGTGAATTTCCAGCAAGTCGCTGCACATTACGCGATTTCTTCTCTGTTTACAACTTATCAACCAGAACATCGGGTTTATTGTTATACCGCTAATCAAGTAGATTACCAATTGCAACGCATGGGGCCGTTAACTTTAGCGGTTGGACAATTGAAATTGGTGTCAGAAATTACTTGGGAAAGTTCTGATGTAACCTTTGCCGTGTTGCATTTAGGCGGTTGGGATTTCCACTGTTGTATTAAGCGGTTTACTTCTCGACGCGCTTATACGCAAATGAAAGAGCAATTATTTGATGTTTTGCAACAAGCAAGTGCAGCACAAGTAATTTTGGCAATGGTGAAATTGTTTGGCGATCAAAACTTTAGTTTAGAGAATTTGTTTGCTGAAGAACGTCATCGGATTATGCGTTTGTTAACCCAGGAAACTTTGGTGCGGTTGGATCAACTTTATACCCAAGTTTATCGGGATAATTTTGGTGTGTTGCGGGCGTTTCATCGGGATGAGTTGCAAGTACCGCAAGAGTTACAAGTAGCAGCAGAAGTTGCTTTAAGTAATCGGACAATTGTGACTATGCGATCGCTAGAACAAGTACTCAGCGATTTAGATTTTGACGATCCGCAAATTGGTTTAGCAGAAATTGGGGAGTTAGAAGCGATCGCGATCGAAGCTAATAGTATGGGCTGTCAGCTGAAAATTCGCGAAGGTAAACAAATGATGGAACGGTTGATTTTAGGGTTGCTTTGGCATCTGTTGCATGATGCTAATCCCACCACAATGGAAGGGGAAATTAATCGTTTAGAACGGATGGTTGATGTTAGCTACCGTTTGAATCTTGGCTTATCTTTAGATCGGGCACAGGAAATATTTGCTAAGGCTTTGTCGAAGCAAATTATGCCCAATCTTATTCCCGTTAGTGCGGTTTTGGAGGGGGGAAAGGGCGATCGATCTCCCGCTTGGGAATTAACCCAAATGCGCCCGTTAATCCGCTTAGCTGAAAAACTCAAAGTTGACATCGACTTTTGGGTAAGTCAGTTAGTCTAGGTTTGTTGTGAGGACTTCAGTCCTTATAGGATTCGTAGGGTGCGTTAGTGATAACGTAACGCACCTTCTCCGCTAATAGTGAACGACTGAAGTCGTCACAACGAACCGGGATAAGTGAGATAAATCAGGTGATAAACAATTAAAGGGTAATTGAGTATACTATTTGACTTATTTATTAGCCTGTATATTTAGATAGATTTTATTTGAGTTAGTAAAATAAACGCGATCGAATTACTAGGAAAATTAGACATTTACTTAAGGCTACGTCCCGCACAAAACAGAGATTTATTAATCCAAAAAAGCTTTTTACGTCAATAAGTAATATTGCTTAAAAATTCTCAAACTAGCTATTTTACCTTTTATTCAGAGCAAGATACAGTGATGATTATCACATTAACTAATACAAAATTTAATGGTATAACGTAAAAGTAATCTAAGTTTGAAAGTAAACAGCAGCACACTGCTGTCTTAATTGGCATCGCAAAAAGTTTTTTAGAAAAATAGCCGTCATGAGTATAGTCGAAACCAAACTCGAAGTAACTGAGACTGCTTTTCATGTAGCTGGTTACGAAAAGATTGAGTACAGTCTCGTTTATGTAAATGGAGTTTTTAATCCACAAAACTCTGAGATTGCAGACACTTACCAAAAATTTGGACGCTGCTTAGCAGTTGTAGATGCCAATGTAAATCGATCGCACGGACAAAAAATTCAATCCTATTTCCAACACTACAACATCGATTTAACAGTATTTTCTATCTCCATTCCAGAACTAGATAAAAATCTTAGGACTATGGAGAAAATTATCGATGCTTTCGCAGAATTTGGCTTACTACGTAAAGAACCAGTTTTAGTAATTGGCGGTGGGTTAATTACTGATGTTACAGGTTTAGCTTGTGCGGTTTATCGTCGCAGCAGTAATTATATTCGGATTCCGACTACTTTGATTGGGTTAATTGATGCGAGTGTGGCGATTAAAGTCGCAGTTAATCATAATAAACTAAAAAACCGTTTGGGTGCTTATCATGCTTCCCAAAAAGTGATTTTAGATTTCTCATTTTTGGAAACTTTGCCAAAGGCTCAAGTTCGCAACGGTATGGCAGAATTAGTTAAAATTGCCGTTGTTTCGGAACTACAAGTTTTTGAATTGTTGGAGAAGTACGGCGAAAAATTGTTGCACAGTCATTTCGGCTATCTTGGTGACAATTCCGAACTACAAGAAATTGGTCATCAAGTTAATTACCAAGCAATTAAACGAATGCTAGAGTTGGAAGTTCCTAACTTGCATGAGTTAGATTTAGACCGAGTAATTGCTTATGGACATACTTGGAGTCCGACTTTAGAATTAACGCCTCGCATACCTTTATATCACGGTCATGCTGTTAATATTGATATGGCTTTATCGGCTACAATTGCAGCAAATCGGGGTTATATTACGAGTCAGGAACGCGATCGCATTCTCCAATTAATGAGTGGTTTAGGTTTAGCACTGGATCATCCCCTGTTAGAAATTGATTTGTTATGGCGTGCAACTGAATCTATTATTTTAACTAGGGATGGTCAACTACGCGCCGCTATGCCAAAACCGATCGGCAATTGCTTTTTTGTTAATGATTTGACTCGCGAAGAATTGGAAGCAGCAGTAGCAGATCACAAGCAAATTTGCGCCACTTATCCTCGCGCAGGTGCAGGCGTTGACGCTTATGTGCAAAGCGAAGAACCGGAATTAGTTGGGAGTCGGGGATGAGTGATAGTTTAGTTAAAGGCGATCCAGTAAGACCCGTCACACCTTTAGGCATTTTGGTAGAAAAGCTGGAAAAAGTTGTCAAAATCGCAGAAACAGCGACAATTCCCGCTGAAATTAACAACGCACTGCAAGAAGTTTATCAACTAGCAGCTGGTATCGATCCGTATTTGGAAGAAGTGACGACCCAAGAATCTCCTGCTTTAGCGGCGTTGGCGAAAAAGACTCGCGAAGAACCTTGGAGTAAACACTTTAGCGATCGCGCCACTGTGCGACAGTTAGAACAAGAAATGCTTTCGGGACATATTGAAGGACAAACTTTAAAAATGTTTGTCTACATGACTGGCGCAAAAAACATTTTAGAAATTGGAATGTTTACCGGATATTCAGCGTTAGCAATGGCGGAAGCATTACCGGAAAATGGGCGAGTTGTTGCTTGTGAAGTGGATGAATATGTAGCTAATTTCGCCAAAAATTGCTTTCAAAAATCACCTCACGGCAGTAAAATTTCTGTAGAAGTTGCGCCAGCTTTACAAACTTTGGAGAAATTAGCAGCAGCGAGAGAGTCCTTTGATTTGGTGTTTATTGATGCCGATAAAAAGGAATATGTGGATTATTTCAAGATGCTGCTAGACAAGGGATTATTGGCAGAAAATGGGTTTATTTGTGTAGATAATACCTTGCTTCAAGGTGAACCTTATTTACCTTCTGAAAAACGTAGTCCTAATGGAGAAGCGATCGCCCAATTTAACCAAATTGTTGCCCAAGATCCCAGAGTTGAACAAGTTTTGTTGCCTTTGCGAGATGGGTTAACTGTTATTAGGCGAGTTTAGGGACTGGGGACTGGGAATAAATATTTACCAGGATTTAATGATTTATATCATGTCCGGTTGATTACCCATACTGTAGAGACGTTGCATGCAACGTCTCTACAGGGTTTCTTAAATATAGAAAGATGAGTAATGATATGAAAGAGCGAATTTTTGCGACGTTGCAAAATTTAGGGACTTTGATGCTTTTGGCGATCGCATTTCCCTTTAATTTAACGATTGTATTAACAGCATTATTGGGGAATTTGATTAGTCAACCTTGGCAAAAGTCAAGAGTGAAAAACCCGAATCCGAAAAATATTATGCTGACTGGTGGAAAGATGACAAAGGCGCTGCAACTGGCGCGATCGTTTCACGCAGCTGGACATCGGGTGGTATTAATTGAAACTCATAAATATTGGTTAGTTGGTCATCGTTTTTCTAATGCAGTCGATCGCTTTTATAC
>JBAVZX010001109.1:0-2368 GCA_049589015.1 Phormidium sp.
GTTTAGATACGCAACAAATCTTTCAAACTGCGGTTACTCAAATTGGCAAGACTTTTAGTGTCAACCGTTGTTTGCTTCATACTTATATCAGCGCACCCAAACCGCAAATTATTGTAGTAGCAGAATATCTAGAATCAGGTTATAACTCAGTGATGGATTTAGATATGCCGATCGCCGAAAATCGGTTTATCCAACAGGTATTATTAAAAGATCAAGCGATCGCCTCTGATGATATTGCTTCCGATCCAATTTTTAATATTACTGAAATATTTAATCCAAAAATTAACCCTTTATCTATACTAGCAATTCGCACTTCCTATCAAGACTTACCCAACGGACTAATTTGTTTGCATCAATGCGATCGTCAGCGCCATTGGACAAAAGATGAAATAGAATTATTAGAAGCGGTTGCTGCACAAGTAGGAATTGCTCTTTCCCAAGCTAACCTGTTAGAACAAGAGAAAAAACAGCGCTTAGAATTAGACAATCAAAATTTGCAACTGCAAAAAGAAATTGCCCAACGCCAAACAATACACGCTTTACTAGATTGGCAAAATTATATCTTAGAATTAATTGCTAAAGGCGAACCTTTATATGAAATCTTAGAAGTTTTGGCCCGGTTTATCGAGTCGCAATCCCAACAGGCTTTATGTTCTTTTTTAATATTAGATGCCCCTACTAATAGATTATACATTGGTGCCGCTCCCAGTCTTCCCGATAGTTATAATCAAGCAATTGATGGCATAGAAATTGGCCCATTTGTAGGTTCTTGTGGTACTGCTGCTTACCATAAAACTAGTGTAATTGTAGAAGATATTGCTACTAGTCCTTTATGGGAAAAATTTAAAGATTTAGCCTTAAGTCATGGTCTACGGGCTTGTTGGTCTACACCAATATTTTCCAGTGAAGGTGATGTATTGGCAACCTTTTCTATGTATTATCGCAAACCTCATAGTCCTTGTGCTAACGATCAATATTTTATTGCGAAAGCGGTTCATTTAGCCAAAGTTGCCATTGAACGCCATAAAAGCGAACAAAATTACCGGACAATTTTTGATGCTTCTTATGACGGCATTGCTATTTTGAATATTGCCAATGGATCGCTTCTTGATGTCAATGAAAAGCTGTGTCAAATGTTTGGTGTCAAACGAGAAGTAATTTTGCAATTAGAATTCAATGATTTAAGTTTAGGAGAATCTCCTTACAGTCAAAAAGAAGCTGGGGAATTTATGCAGAAAGCCGCTAAAGGAGAACTGCAAAAATTTGAATGGTGCAGTAAACACGCTTCGGGAAGACTGTTTTGGACAGAAATAATTATGAAATCAATTGTGTTAGGTAGTAAAGAGCGTTTGTTAGGAGTAATTCGGGATATTAGCGATCGCAAACGCAGCGAGGAAGCCTTACTACAAGCCGCCTACGCTGCCGAAGCAGCTAACCGCACCAAAAGCCAATTTTTAGCCAATATGAGTCATGAATTACGCACTCCACTTAATGCAATTTTGGGATTTACCCAATTAATGAATCGTGATGCTAAAATCAGCCCTCAGCAACAAGAATATGTAGATATCATTAATCGGAGCGGAGAACATTTACTCACATTAATTAATGATATCCTTTCTATGTCTAAAATAGAAGCGGGACAAGTTACGCTCAATGAAAGTAGCTTTGATCTTTATCGTCTGCTAGAAGATATAGAGGATATGTTCCGTCTGAGAGCTAAGTCTAAAAAGCTGCAATTAATATTTTATTTAGCTAGTGATTTACCCCAATCAATAAAAACAGATCAAAGTAAATTACGCCAAGTTTTAATTAACTTGCTCTCCAATGCAATAAAATTTACTAACACTGGTTGTGTCACTTTACGAGTGCAGAAAGTAGCAGAAGAAACCGAAAAAATGTCTGTTACTTGTTCACTTTACTTTCAAATAGAAGATACCGGACCAGGGATTGCTCCTGAAGAAATTGATAAGTTATTTGAGGCATTTGGGCAAACTGAAACCGGGCGTAATTCCCAAGAAGGAACAGGTTTAGGTTTACCAATTAGCCGAGAATTTATCAAGATAATGGGCGGTAAAATTAATGTTAATAGTGTATTGAAAAAAGGTTCAATATTTAGCTTTAGCATTAAAGTAACTTTAGCTAAAACTGATGAAATTACCCCAGTAATAAATCCCAAAAAAATAATTTCTTTAGAGCAAAATCAAACAGAATATCGCATCTTAATAGTGGAAGATAAATTAGAGAATCGTCAACTCTTACGAGGTTTACTTTCTCCTTTAGGATTCCAAATTAAAGAAGCAGTCAACGGTGCAGAAGCGATCGCTCTTTGGGAAAGCTGGCAACCCAACTTAATTTTAATGGATATGCG
>JBAVZX010001110.1:0-4324 GCA_049589015.1 Phormidium sp.
ATGAAGAGGCTTTGATATCTTGCAATAAAGCAATTGAACTTGGTGCCGATGATTCGAGTGTTTGCTTCAGCCGCGCTATAGCTATCTTGGGACTAAATTGGAACCAAGGAATTACCGCTTTAGAAGATGCCATTAACCGAACTAAAACTAAAGATGAAATGCTCGCCGATGACACCGAATTAATTATTCGCATTCTTTTTAAGAGTGTGCAAGATTCAAATGTTTGGAAAAGTCGCCTACTTACCATTATCCAATTATATGAAAATTATCAAGCGTTTTCAGAATTAGGACAAGGAATCGTAATGAACATTCCCACAATAATGTCAGAAATGGTAAGTGACAAAGCAGCACAAACATGGCTGGAAGTTTGGCAGGAAATTGTAGGCGATGCCAAAGAATTTCAAATTCCCCTACGTCTACTCAAAACTGCTGTTGAATATAAAGTGAAAAAAGGCGATCGCCGTGTTTTACTAGAACTTCCCATTGAAGAACGTAAGTTGTTAACAGAAGAACTAAAAATTGAGGAAGCATACAAAAAGTAAATTGGTTTTATTTCAAGATTTCCCCTTTTATAGCCAGTCTAAATGAATTGTGAAACTGCTTCTTCTTTCTTCGTGTCCTTCGTGTCTTCGTGGTAAAAAAACTTTTTCACGAATCATTTAGACTAGCTATATCAACCCGAAAAAAACACTAACAAAAATCCGCCCAGATACAACAATAATAACAGAAAACTCTCAAAGCCAATGTTGCCAATGCCATGTTTTTCGCGCCGCAACAAGCCCAAGAGTAGAATAGCAGTCATTAAAATAGTTAAAGCTAAAAGAAATATGTGGCGTTCTGTTAAAGCTTCATAAATTGAACCTTTGTGATAAGCCAGATCGCACAAAGCTAAAACTAATACATCAAAGCTATTGCCACCGAGAACGCCACTTACTGCTAAAGTAAATGCGCGACGTTGTACAGCTGCTATTGTAGTTACTAATTCCGGCAAAGATGTAGAAATCGCCGTGAACAAACTACCCACAGCATTTTCGGAAAGATTTGTTGAATTAGCAATCGAAACACCAGCTTGTTCAACACCATACCCAGCAACAGCTAAAACAGCAGCAAGTAATATGAAATATACCCATAATTTAAGGGTTGACGAATTATCTTTCTCTTCGATTAATACTTCAATATTTTCTGTCTCCTGCGTTTTCCACATTGGGGAACTGTAGGCTACTGATACTAAACGCAAGCCAAAAATGTATGTAACAACTAATCCAACAGAGGCGGGATGAATTCCCCAAAAATTAATCAGCGGATAAGTAGTTGCTAGTAAAGGAATGGTTAGTAAAACTATTAGCAAACTTCCTTGGGTTAAAGTTGCAGCAGAAGCCGCAGCGTATTCTAAATTCGCTTCTAAATAAGTGATATCGGCTATTCCTAAAAAGGCTGTTTGTACAGCAATATCACCTAGCGCGTTACTCAATGCTAATACTGGATAGTTACCTAAAGCGGCGGTAACTGAGGTAACAATTCCCGGTAAAGAGGTGCTAAATCCTAAGAATAAAGCGCCCATTAATGCTTGTCCGAGTTTGGTTTTTTTTGCTAGGCGATCGGCAATTCCAGCTATCAAAGTTCCACTGATGACGATTGCCGTAGCTGAGAGGATAAATAAACCAATACTAATTTGTAGCGATAAGTTAGTCAATTTTGATACTGATGTTTGTGGTTTTTCTCTTCTATTTTAGAGATAATTAGAGTTATTGTTATAACTAAAGTTACTTTGCAGCTTGTCCAAACTATGATTAACGAATCTGAGGCTATCTCATCTCCCTTGCTGTCTGTGTTACAGGATTTGCATCTTAAGTATCAGCATTTACAAGAAGGGAAGTTAGCAGACTATATTCCCGAATTGGCGAAAGTCAGCCCAGATTTGTTTAGTATCTGTGCCATGACTATAGATGGTCAAATGTTTGCGGTGGGAGATTACCAACATTTATTTACAATTCAGTCAATTTCTAAAGTTTTTGTTTATGGAATGGCGCTGGAAGAACATGGGAGAGATGATGTTTTAAGCAAAGTTGGTGTAGAACCAACTGGAGAGGCTTTTAATTCAATTGTGTTAGATGAAATTTCTAAAAGACCGTATAATCCGATGGTAAATGCTGGTGCGATCGCTACTACTAGTTTAATCAAAGGTTGCGGGCCAACGGAAAGATTAAACCGAATGTTGGATATGTTTCGACGATATATTGGTCATGATATTTTTATTGATATTTCTGTGTTTATGTCAGAAAGAACTACCGGACATCGTAACCGGGCGATCGCACATTTAATGCTGAATTTTGGCATGATCGATCAGAAAATTGAAGAGGTTTTAGATTTATATTTTCAACAGTGTGCGTTAATGGTGAACTGTCAAGATTTGGCAGTCATGGCGGCGACTTTAGCAAATAATGGTGTTAATCCATTGACTGGAGAACAGGCAGTAAAAAGCGATTATGTCCGCGATATTTTAAGTGTGATGTATACCTGTGGAATGTACAATTTTGCCGGGGAATGGGCTTATAAAGTTGGTCTTCCCGCAAAAAGTGGAGTTTCTGGGGGAATAATGGTAGTAGTACCAAATAAATTGGGAATAGCCGTGTTTTCTCCACTTTTGGATGAACGAGGAAATAGTGTGCGGGGGTTAAAAATTTGTGAGGAACTTTCGCAAAAATACGGGTTACATATTTTTGATTATTTGCTGGGAAGTTGTAAGTTTAACGGCAATTAATTCACTCGGAAACACGATGAAAATTAGGTTTTTTTATCCAAGCTAATTGGCCCAGAACCATAATAATACACCATTAATAATCCTCCTAAAATTGCCAAATTCTTCATAAATTGAATTACTTGCATTCTGTCAGCAAAATTAGTATGGAAAATCAAAGTAGTGGGAATTAAAAATATAATTAGGAGAACGCTTCCCCAACGTGCTTTGTAACCAAGTAAAACCGAAAAACCGCCCAATAATTCAAATACGATCGCACCAACTAACAACAACCCTGTTAACTGTAAGGGTATACCATTCTGCGTCATATATTTTTGTGTTCCCGCAAAACCTGTGATTTTATCGAAAGCAGATTTAAGAAAAATGGCGGTGAGGAATGCCCTTGCTATCAGAGGGATGTATTTTTGCATGGCTGTGTTGATTTGGTTTGCAGTGCGACAGAGTTAAAGTTATTATCCTTATAGATCAGAGCATTTCATTGCATCTATCTTAGGGTGGGAAGTAGGCGATATGCCAACGGCAGGCTACGCTAACGCACATTTTAAGTAATCGGTAGTTGGTAGCAGAATGAAGTATGAATAAAGAAATGCTTTCTTAATTACCAATGACAAATAACCAATGACAAATGACTAAATCTTATGAGAATTTTGTTAGTTGAAGATGACGATCGCATTGCTGATCCTTTAAAAGAAGCACTTACCGATCAACATTACAGTGTTGATATTGCTGCTGATGGGGAAGCAGGTTGGGAATTTATCCAACTATGCACCTACGATTTAATCTTATTAGATGTCATGTTACCCAAATTAGATGGCATTAATCTATGTCGCAAGTTACGCCGCAATAACATCAACATACCAGTGCTAATGTTAACCGCTAAAGACAGCAGTACTGATAAAGTAATTGGATTAGATGCTGGGGCTGATGATTATGTAGTGAAACCCTTTGATTTGCCAGAATTATCAGCAAGAATACGTGCTTTATTACGACGAGGAAATCCTACATTACCGCCAGTTTTACAATGGGAAAAACTGCGTCTAGATCCTAGTAAATGCCAGGTAAATTATGCTGAAAAATTACTACATTTGACCCCAAAAGAATATGCTTTATTAGAATTATTCCTCCGTAATGGTAGCCGAGTCTTCAGTCGTAGTGATATCATAGATCATCTTTGGACATTTGAAGATCCGCCAGCAGAAGAAACCGTAAAAGTTCATTTAAAAGATTTACGCAAAAAGTTAAAAGCTGCTGGCGCACCTGCTGATTTAATTGAAACAGTTTATGGTTTAGGGTATCGAATGAAACAAATTTAGTTATTGGGTATATATTTATAATTAACTTAACCAATGCTTCAAACCAAAATCGAATGACTGTATTTCCTTATGACCAATTTGCGAAAGACTATCTCAAAGAATTGTTATCACCATTAGGAGAAGTAGAAACAAGTCGTAGCATTGCTAGTGAAGTTCGAGAAATCGATGTTTGGTTTGCACCAGCGGCGCAAGTTACCTGGACAACCGAATTAGGATTACTAGGACGCTTGGCGACTAGGGCAGCAATTTTTGA
>JBAVZX010001111.1:0-1917 GCA_049589015.1 Phormidium sp.
GTCGCTAAAGTATAGCGCAGATATTCTTCATAAATTCCCGATTCAGTCGCCGCTTGTTGCAATAATTCTTTTAGTGCCACATCTTGGCGATATAAGTGATAGAAAGCTAATTGCACTAAATAGGGATGTCCTCCTAACAAAGTAATTAATCTTTTAGTTTTCGATTGATCCGTCCAATCTAAGTTGTAGCGTAGTGCTAATTCCTGAACTTGTTCAGCGGTGAATGGCGGTAATTTAAGAGGTAAACCAATATTAAATGGTGATTGATTGATCTTTATTGGCACATAAATTTCTGTGGAATAAACTACTACGAAACGCAGCTTTTGCCAAACTTGAATATATTTAGCTTGTTCATGCCAATAACGCAGTAAAGGCAGAAATTCTTGAGCTATTTCGGGATACTCAAAAATCCGGTTAACTTCATTTAAAACTAAAACTAAGGGAGTTTGAAGTTGCTCTAATAAATAAGATTGCCAATAAACAGTGCAACTTACCTTACTACCAATTTCCTCATCCCAGTAATTATCTAATCTTGATTCTAACTCTAGCTCTCGACTGAAATTAGCACTAAACCAACGCAAAAACTTATCAATATGACTGAAAGCTGCTGTGTCAGCTTGACGAAAATCTATACTTACGGTGCGATAATTTAAACTATTGGCATGATCAACAACACGCAGCACCAAAGAACTTTTCCCCATCTTCCGGGGAGCTTTAATTCGCACTAAACTTCCTGGTTTAGTAATCTCTTCATAAATAAGCTCTTCTATTGGTGGTCGGGGAATATAAAATTTAGAGTTGATAGCTAGGGGCGCACCAGGAAATTCTATGGGCGAGGAATTATTAGAATAACTAAAATCTCTAATTAATTGCTGATGAGCTTTAGTGAGTCTGCGGGGTTCCAAAGTAGGACGAAAGTTATATTTTGTAATTGTCTCTCCCAAAAATTCACTTAGCAATGCCCATAATTCAGAAGCAGTCTTTCGCAGATATTCATCGACATAATTACCCTCTGCTGCCATCCGGGAGTATGTTTTTCCCTCCCAAGCTTGATGCAATACCCATTCTTGCAGCGGTGTCAAGGGTTTTTTCTGAGTAGCATTTAACAATTGTACTAATTCATATATAGTCATTGTAAAAAAAATATTTAAATACAACTTGCGCCCTGGTTAATCACCAGATTATCAGAACTATGTTCAATAATCAGCCTACTTTATGACTTTTTAGTAGGTAATGCAAAATTTTGGGTAAACTTGCTTACCTTTGTTCTTGGAAAAATTTATTTTATAGTTATGTGACCAGTATTATAACCTTGTCATGGCATCTTCGATCAGCAAAGTTTAACAGAATTATTACGAACTTGAGTTGGTAATAATTCTGTAATTCTCAGTAATACACATAAAAAATTTCATTGATTTGTTAAGTGGAAAATTTCCCCTACTTGTTTTTGTGATTAAAACGATAGGTGGCTTCCAAACGTTGGCGTAATTTACTACTGAGAGCATCAATCACTGTTACCACAACTAATAGCACTAACATCATCGTCGTAGCTTTATTATACTCAAAACCTTTAATGTAATTAACTAGTTCAAAACCAATACCTCCGGCTCCCACTACCCCTAGAACAGAGGCAGCACGGATATTGTACTCAAACATATACAAAGTATAACCTAATCCCAAAGGCAACACTTGGGGCAAAATCCCATATTGTGCTATTTGTAACCACGAAGCGCCACAAACCTGCAATGATTCCAGAGAACGAGGCTCGACTGATTCAATTGCTTCTTGATAAAATTTTGCAAGATAACCAATGGTGTAGATACCGAGAGCTAATGTTCCCGCAGGTGCGCCGAGTCCGGTGGCGGCGACAAACAATAATCCTAAAACAATTGAGGGTACAGAACGCACTACGTTTTG
>JBAVZX010001112.1:0-2041 GCA_049589015.1 Phormidium sp.
GTGCTGCACCAGGTATCCAATGAAATCTGATTCCTTGCAAAGTGGCAATAACTAACGAAAAAATCCACAAAACATAATGATTTGGTTCTTGGAAAAACTCCATTCCATCCAGTAGAATATCACTTACTGTGTATAAAAATGGCCCAATTAAATTTCCCCAAAATCGATGGCTATTAGTTCCGGCTAAATACCAAGCTTGCAGAAAAATTGCGCCAGCAATTAGGTAATGAGTAGGATCTATTACATAATGAATCCAACTAGATAATGAAATTTCGGAAAAAGCATTAAAAATTAAAAAATAGCCACTATTTGTCAGAAGTTCGCTGAAAAATGCACTGATATGCGTTCCTTTTAACTGTGCTTCTAATAAATCTTTTGGCTGGGGTACAGACTGTCTAAACACTGGCGGTAAATCCCTTTAGATAAAGTACTTAGGTATGTTTGCTATCTATTTTTCTAGTTAAATAACAGACACACCCCAGTACTAATCAGTACTAAGCAGTTACATAATTAACTCACTTTCACTACAACAGAATTACCCTCAATTTTTGCTTGGTAAGTTGCCAAAGGTTTCTTTGCTGGGCCTTTTAAAACTTTCCCATCAGTGGCAAACTCTGCATCATGGCAAGGACAATCAAACAGTTTTTCACTTTTCTTCCATTTGACTGTACAGCCCTCATGTGGACAAGTAGGATTAACAGCAATTAAGCTGTTAGAATCATTGGGATTCCTAATTACTAAAACTGAGCCAACCGGAGATTTCTTGTTAAGAATTTGCCCATCTTTATCTAATGCTGCTACTGTACCAACAGATTTAAAACTACTAGCTTGGGCAATAGTAAATAATGTATTTGTTAGGGGAGTTTCAGCGTTGGCTGAGTTGTTGGAGTCGGGGAGGAAAGTCGCGATTGCAACTGGCAAAGAACTAGCAACTGCACCGACACTTACCCAACCTAAAAATTCACGACGATTCATAAGTAATTGTTAGTTAATGTTAGTAAAATCTATGCACCATGAATCAAATCAGTATTTTGTTTTCTGGCTTTACCTTAAAAACCATATTAGAATTAAAAGGTAAAGAAGTAGGGTAGAACAAAAAAGTTTCCTATTTGACAAACACACGACGATCCTTGGCTTTGTCTTAGTGCTAAAATCTCCAGCAGAGAACAATATTAAAGAAGCGATCGCACTTTATATCGACACTCTTCGAGAAGATAATCAATCTATTCCCGAACCATCGCTGAAAGCAAAGGCAATTTCTGTTGCAGCTTAATGAGCAATATTTATTGACCACTGTTGTTGATAGTCTAACAGTTTGACGACGGGAAATTGAAAATTGATTTCACAGCCAAATAACTGATAGCCAAATTGATTAGGTCGCCAGTTAGAGCGATCGTCACCCAGTACAGCTAAAGAAGCTACGGAGCGTTTGTAGCGATCGTAAATCCGATAATGATAAGTAAACATCCTCTCAGCAAAGTCCGTTTCTTCCTGACTTTGAACTTCTACATGGATTAAAACCCAAGCTTCCTCACCATTTCTCAGATAAATCTTTACCAATTTATCAGCCAATCGCCGCCCTAGTTCAGCATCTCGGACTACTTGTTGCAGTTCTTTATCTAAAAATTCTGGGGCGCGTGCCCAATCAATTTCTCCATGAGCAGTAGGGAAAAAGAAAAGGATAAATTCCTCAAAATAAAGTTGGAGGATATCTTTCCAGGGGGTATCAATTTCTGTTTGCGGATTAGTCATGCACGATAAACTCTCGAACTGATAAAAATAGCCTTTACCAAGCGGGATCGACGACTAAGTTAATAGTTAATTCTGCTTTTCCTGGGGGAACTGCGCTGATACAAGCACAAATAAAATTTTCCTCATCTAATTCGACTTCGCAGGCATGACAGGAGCCCATTAAACAACCTGTGGGAATAACTACTCCGGCGCGTTCTGCTACTTTTAGGAGTGGTTCTCCTACTTCTGCTTCTACGGTGATATTAGCGGGGAGAAAACGAATTTTGGTCATAGATAATTGGTGATTTGT
>JBAVZX010001113.1:0-8435 GCA_049589015.1 Phormidium sp.
AATAAATATCGTCCGAGTATTGCTAGTTTAATCCCACGTTTCTTTCTAGAAAAACTGGCTACAATTTCTAGGATTGAGTTATCTGGTTCCGCTCTAGCAATGACAATAGCATATTGATTTGCTTGCAAATTATACTGTTGGCAAATTGAAGCATCGGGTTGGTCAACTAAATCAGCACCATAAGGAATCACACTAATTTTTTTGGTGAAAACACGAGTTGCTAAATGGGCTTTTATTTTCGGGTGATCGGCAATTAATTTATTTCCCAACCAACAACCTAACCACTCATTTAAATACAACCAGGTTTTTTGAATAACATTCCATTTTTTTCGTTTCCATTCTAACCCATCCATATTAATAATATTGGGTATCCCTTTCAAACGGTATAACAAACAAAATATTGCCGTGTTATAGCCCAGAGTAAGAATAGGGCTGTTATCTTGGGCTGCCAGCAAAGTTGATTTAAAGTCAAAAATAATACATCCTAAAGCATTGTGTCGTTGAATTGGTATGTGAACCAATCGAATCCCATTCCATATTTCTGCATAAACTTTTTCGCCGCCATTTTCTTGACAATAAACTGTAACTTTCCATCCTTTTGATTCCAAATAAAGTGCCAAATGCTCGGCAAATGTTTCAAAACCACCATATCTTGCTGGTATGCCCCTGGTTCCCAAAATCGAGATGGCTTTTTCCATAGATTGGGTATAAAAGTTTACTTTAGAGTTTGGCTGTCGTCTGCCAGTTAGACTTTACGCAGCCAGAGATTGATATTTTTCAGTGTTTGTAATAGACGGTTGATGGTTCATAGCCATCAACGATCAACCCTATACCACCCGTGCGAAAAGGTTAGGTTCTCATCCTAAAGAAGTAGAATTACACTAATATAATATACTTCTTTAGATAGAGGTAATTTGAAAAGTATTAATTTATGTAAAATTTTAAGGGTTACTAAAATTTTACTGAGCATTTCAGTGCAATGCTTATTTATATTTCGCACTGGCATAAATGGGCGAAGCATTCCGTGAAAGATCTGATCGAATTAAAAGCCCCTAAAAAGGCTATTTAATCTAAACTCCAGACCATTAAGGTAGCGCCATTTTGATTTTATGATGACAGATATATATATATGGCTGTGACTCAATCCTTTCCCATATCCAAACGACGCTCGGTTCAGTGGTTGTTATATTTGAGCATAGGAGTTATAACCAATGCTGCTATTGGAGCGCTGGCTTTTCTTTACCTAAAAATTACACCCCCGACTTACACAAGCGAATTGGCCATAATTGTGCCTGTGGAAGGAGCATCGATGAGGATTGACTTACCGGATCTTGGTCAAACTTTAGCCGACAGTCAACTCCCTCCTAATAAATATCTTCAATCTGTAGATCCCCGAAAAAATTATCAATATATTGCCACCAGTCCATCAGTTTTGTCCGCCGCCGCTGCGACAGTTAAGATGTCTGTGAAAGACTTTGGCACACCTGTGGTTACGCTAAGTAAAGACACCGCGATTATGGAGTTTCAGTTGTCAGGAAAAACTGCTGCTGAGGCTCAACAAAAAACAGAAGCCTTCTATCAAGCTTTGCTTCGCCAAATTAATAGCCTCACAGCAGAAACATTAAAAGAACGAGATCGCAAAACGCAATCAACACTGGTGACTGCCGAGGCAAAGTTGCAAACCGCACAAAAACGACTTTCGGAATTCAAAAATAATTCAATTTTGGGTTCTTCTGAGCAAGTGCAGAACCTTTCTGTTAACCTTGAACTATTGCGAAGACAGCAGGTTGAAGTACTAGCTGAGCTACAGGAAACGACTAATAAACTCAGACAAATGTCTGCTGACGTAGGGCTTTCGGTGCAACAAGCATCGGAGGCATTTGATCTTCAGGCTGATGAACTTTTTAAACAGCAGTTAAAAAAATATACTGAATCTAGTACCGCCTTGCTAGATTTACAGTCTAGATTTAGACTCGATCACCCGGCAGTTATTACAGAACGAGAGAGGCAAGCTGCAATTAAAGCAGCTTTAATGAAGCGAAGTAGTTCTCTGCTAGGTAAGCCAGTAGATGAACAAACTATCCAGCGTTTAAATCTAAGTATAGCTGACCGCCAATTGGGGGGCAGGGAAACTCTGTTTCGAGACTTAATAGCAGTGCAAGCAGAACGGCAAGGATTAAAGGGCAAAGCTGAAACTTTAACTCAAAAAATTACGGTGCTTGAGTCTCGGTTCAAAATTTTATCTAAAGAACAGGTTACTATGGATCGCCTCACGCGAGATGTCCAAGTAGCTGAAACGATCTTTTCTTCAACTGTAGCTAAATTAGATTTAAGCCAAAACTCTACTTCCATTGCTTATCCTGAAATCCAAAAACTAGGAGAAGCTAGCTTACCAGAGGAACCAAGTAGTCCTAATTTCAAAATAGTATTAGTGGTAGCCGCTGGTTGTAGCTTTATATTCACATCTGGCCTGATTTTGTTCTGGTTGGATAAACAACAGCGATTGAACATATTTTCATTTTTTACAGAATCAGATGCTAATTCTACCAATTCCACTAATAAATCTGAGCGATGATAAGGTTAACCAAAAACCCATTTAGTCAAATAGGACACACTAAAAAATGTTGGTTTCCAGAGGTATTTCCTGATGAAACAGATTAGGGAGCAAAAGTGGGTAAGAAAAATATGGCGTTCTGCTACCCAACGGGTGATGTCTCTTACCTTTATGGGTATGATGTTGGGGTTGTTAGTGGATGTGCTGATTGCCGCCAAACTTGGTGCAGGTCAGACAGCGGATGCCTTGATTATTGCCTTAAGCTTACCTTTGCTGATCGATACAGTCACTCGCGAGGGGACTAGGTTCAGTCTGGTGCCGATGTTTATGGAACGTCAAGCTGCTATGACCAAAGATGAATACCGTTACTTTGTTAGCGGTGTCCTCAATCTGGCTTTGCTGATCGGAATCGGTGCGACGATCGTAATCGAGGTACTAGCTCCTTGGATTGTAGTGGGTATGGCAGCAGGATTAGAGCCAGAAGCCAAAACTGAGGCGGCTCTTTTATTGCGTACCTGTGCGCCGCTGGTTATTTTCGCACTGGGGGGAAGCGTACTAAGCGTGTTGCTGAACAGTCAAAAGCGTTTCAGCCTAGTCGCTTTGCGAAATACAATCGCACCAGCTATTGTGGTAGTTAGTATTGCACTGGCGTGGAACCAAGAAAATTTTTCTCTATGGGTGACGATCGCTTATGTGATAGGCTTTGCATTATTCTTTTTTACCCTATTCGTTGGCGATCGCAATTCTAGACATACACATCATTGGTCAGTATTGCCATCCAAAGATCAGCTGATCGACCTGTGGGATAGTACTTTCTTACCCACGCTGGGTTTTTTCGTCAGACAGGGATCGCGGATAGTCGATCGCTTACTAGCTTCACTTGTAGCAGTTGGTGGAGTATCTGCCTATTACTTTGCCTTCCGCCTTTTCTCTGCTGTACAGACACTCGTAGGAATAAGTATTGCTACTACGGGATTGCCTGCGATGACAGATCACAGTTTAGCAGGAAACAAAACTAAATTAGCTAAAGTCATTCGCAAAAATATAATCAAAGCATTATTGATCAGTCTAGCACCAACTATCTTTATTTTGGTATTTAATAACGAGATTATCAGTTTCCTATACGGTCATGGTTTGTTTAACAATAAATCTATTGAGCAAACTTCGCAAATATTGCTTGGGCTGGGGTTAGGGCTGCCATTTTGTTGTGTTCTCCCTGTTCTGCAATCAGGTTTATATGCACAAAAAGCTTATAAAGCTGTATTCAGAAACCGGGTTACTATCACCTTGGCAAATATCCTATTGGCTTACTTGCTTTCCCAGTGGTTGGGGTTAGTAGGTATTGCGATGGCTGTATCTTTATCGACAGCACTCGCTTTCTGGAACCTAATTTACCTGCTCAATCAATCAGGCGTTACATTGCTAAAAAAAACCTCTTAGGGGCAAACTTATGAATCTGCCAAGACTACTCAAACTTGAAATATCCCATTTCCGAAAGAAAATTTATTCAAAAAAATGTCAAGCATTAGTCACCAGACTATCCTCTGCTTAGATACCTAAATAAGCCAACTGCCTTTTGCACTTACTCAGTTTATTTTGAAGTTTATGAACTTGGAAAAACCCTTAAATAATAAAACCAATTATCTTATTATTGGCGGCACAACCAAAGCTGCAACAACATCATTGTTTTTTTACCTTTCTGAACATCCTCAAATTTGTGCTGCCAACATGAAAGAAACTCGATTCTTTCTAGATGCTGATTATCCTGTACCGTCTAAGTACAGATATGAAGATGGCCTCAATAAGTATGAAGAGTTCTTTGGTCATTGCGCCAGTGATAAGATCCGTATGGAGGCAACGCCTAACTATATCTATTCATTAGGTACACCGCAGAAAATCAAGTCATCATTGCGTCAGGTTAAACTAATTTTCATCCTGCGTGAACCTGTTTCTCGACTAATATCATGGTACAGATTTGCTAAACAAAACGGAGAGTTATCCGAACAGGTAACTTTTGATGAATATGTTCAACAGCAACTTCAAGACAGCGATAATTTACCAAAGGTCAATCAACATTTGTGTGCCCTTGAACAAGGACGCTATTCTGTCTATTTGCAACCATATTTTGATTTATTTGGTAAAGACAAAGTGCATATAGCATTTTATGAAGAACTATCCAAAAACCCTATGCTAGTAATGAAACAAATTTGCCTGTTTGCGGACATCGATCCAAACTTTTATACCAACTATGAATTCAAGATATTCAACCGAACGGAAACCATGCAAGTTCCTAAACTACATCAAGCTTATATGAATTTTCGATTTCGCATCCGCCAATACACGCATAACCAGGCAATGTTACATACAAGTTTGCGTAAAATTAGACTGCTGCTTGAACCATTATATTTTAAGATGAACACGCGAAAGTCAGAAAAATTCGTGATTTCACCATCTATAAAAGCATTTCTTGACGAGTATTATATAAAGGAGGCCAATACCTTATCAGATTTGCTTGGTAGAGATATTACCTGGTAATTTATCCGCTCAATTGTTAGCTTGATTTTGTAATAAACTAGAGGTTAAATTATGGTCAAACCAATACAATTGATGATTGTTGGAGCAGCGAAGGCTGGAACTACATCTTTGCTGCGATACTTAGCACAACACCCGGAAATTCATACGCATTCTCGACCAGAAATGACATTCTTTTTACTCAAGGATGAATTCGATCGAGGTTATGATGAAGCTTTTACCAAATACTTCGGCGATGGAGGTAATGAGCAACAGGTAATTATTGCTAAAAATCCTAGTATTATGCACTCAGATGAGGCAGTGCAACGTCTCTATATCCACAATCCCAATGTAAATATTGCTCTTATGTTACGCAATCCCATCGATCGCGCTTATTCTGCTTATTGGTTTTCTCGGCGACGCGGATGGGATAACGGCGAAACATTTGAAGAGGCGATTCAGATGGAATCAAAATACTTAAGTGAGGGTTGGTTGCAAAGGCGTATGTCTACCCATTTGTACAACAGCACTTACTACGAGCATATTATTAAATTGTTAGACCAATTTGGCAAGGAGAAAGTTCATGTATTTCTTTTAGAAGATTTGAAAGCAAATCCAATAGAAGTTTGCCAAAAAATATTTGGATTGCTTAATATTGATGCAAGCTTTAGTCCCGACTTAGGAACATATAATAAAGGTGCTATACCTCGATCCGAGTTTTTAGCGCGGATATTCGCTAAAGTTCTTTCACCAAAAAATACCGTGAAGCGAGCTATCAGCAACATTCTTCCTAAAACTTTGTCGAACCAACTTTATAAACTGCGATATGCTGTCTATCGTCTGAATGAAAAACCATTCACGCCGCCACCAATGAACCCTGAAACCAGGAGACAACTTGTAGAGCATTTCAGGCTTCATAATTTGAAACTAAGCGAATTATTGGGACGCGATTTAAGCCAATGGAACCACTAATCAAGTTACAAAATTGGCTACCTATTCCCTTCCCATTAGCAGAAACTTTGGCAACACAATCGGCTCTGCTAGGAGGAATAGAGCCAGATCAAGTAATTGTGTTAGTGATGCTGATTGTATGTACTACGGCAGCACTTTTTTCTCGGATTATGATACCGAGTATCGTACTTTTAATCTGTCCGATTCTTGGTCAAGCTACTGAAGGCAGTCCTTGGGTAACTTTGCCAGTAGGAGCTTTAGATATTCTAGGAGTTTGGTTGTTAATCTTCGGAGGAATAACCATACTCTTTCAGTTCAAATCCGGCAACCTCTTGAAAGAGAAATTAGTATTAATAGTGCTAGCTTTTGGTTTTTTAGCTTTACTATCTGTGATTCAATCTCCTGCAAAGGTCACGACATTAAAAGAAGTAATTAGATTCGCTGCTGCAACAATAATGTTACCCGTAAGTTTTTTATTAGCTAAACAACCAAAGAAGAGATTAGTGATAGTAGTTTCCATATTCATATCTTTGATAATTCCTAGCCTGGTAGGATTATACCAAAAGATAACAGGAGATATCGATCTCGGTGGCACACTTAGAGATGCAACCGAAATTGACGAAGAATTATACGAAGCGGGAATGGCACGTATTTATTCAACATTTTGGGGTATTCAGGGATTTGCTAAATATCTCATAATTTTAATAAGTACAACCTTTAGCTTTTTTGTCTTAGAAAAGAGGAAAAATACTAAATTTATATGCTTTGGATTTTTTGCGATCGCCTTCGCCATGCTTATATTTACTTATTCACGGGGCGGGTTAATTAGCGTTATGTTATCCCTAATTTCAATATTGTATGCAGCAAATAAACTTCGCTTTAAATTTGTAATTACTTTGCTTCCTATTATTTTAGTATTTTTATTAACCACAGGTGTTTTTAGTAGATTTGCAGACGTTTTTAAGCCTGTAGATTGGCAATCAGCTAAACGAGAAAATTCTTTGGAAAGTAGGGGAGTAATATGGAGTCAAGCTTTGCCATTAGCACTACAGCGTCCAATTCAAGGACACGGATTAGGTACTTTCTCAGACGCTAATGATAAAGGAAAAGTAGCACACAATGACTACTTGGGCCTTTTCTACGAACTGGGGATTGGTGGGCCAATATTACACCTATTATTCCTTGCTATGGCATCAAGAAAAGCGTTTGTATGTAGCCGAAACCGTCAACTTACTTTTTTCGATCGAAGTATAGCATTATCTACATTTGGCAGTTCAAATGCTATAATTTTATGGAGCAACACAGAAAATATATTTCAATCTACCATAATGTGGTGGTTTTATTTGGCGCTTTTAGGATGTTTAATGAATGTAGATAACATAGAAAAACTTGATAATCAGAAGGCATAAAAATGGAAATTAAGATGCTGAAATTCAAAAAAAAAATTTTTTGAAATCTGTACTAATTTTTATGTTCACTTTATTTTTTACGATGGGATGTTTTTCTAGCAATTCCGAAAATAATTTGATATCCGCTCTTAATAATTCTGGGACTAATGCCGCTGTATTAACCATAAACACGGGGACGACACAGCATCTTCATAAACAAGTTTATGGATTTAACACCAATCAAATGAATGCGGAATATACATATACCGATCCAGAATTTATTGAACTTACATCTAAGCTTAAACCAACAATTTTACGTTTTCCAGGGGGAACGATTGCTAATTTTTATCATTGGAAAATTTCTGGTTTCATTGAAGATGAGCTAAGTTCTACTAATTCAGAAAATTTAAATAGGCGCAACCTCCGAAATTATAACAGATTGCGATCTCGGAGAAATGGAAAAATTTCATTTGATGAATTTATGGCTTTGTGCCAAAAGCTTAAAATTAAACCTGTAATTGTTGTTAACCTCTATACTGGGACTCCTTCAGAAAGCGCAGATTGGGTGAGCTATGTAAAAGACAAAGGATATGAGGTTGCTGGATGGGAACTGGGAAATGAATTTTACTGGAGGACTTATAGGAATAAGTTTCCAACGGTAAGAGATTATATTGAAGTAGCGAAGGAACACGCAGCAGCAATGAAGGCAGTCGATCCCAATATTAAGCTGGCTGTAGTCGCTAGTTCAGTAGGTTTTCGTCAAGATATAGGTAAGGGTCAAGCTCAATTTGAAGAGGTATGGAATAGGCAAATTGCGAGAGAAAATTTTTATGATGGTTATACCATTCACTTATACACCTATTCTCTCAATGACGATCGACCCGTACCTGAGAATGAAGCAAGAGAGTTTTTGTTTGGAAGCAGCGACATTACTTTTAGTAATGCGATAAATTATTATGAAAACCTTTTTGGTAATCGAGAAATTTGGATAACTGAATGGAACATTGCCAATCCAAAACTTAATATGGTAA
>JBAVZX010001114.1:0-2494 GCA_049589015.1 Phormidium sp.
AATCTGACTTTTGTGTGAGTTTCCTCTGATATTTCTGTTGCTGATGATTGTTGATTTTCTGTTGAATTAGGAGAGGATTGTGGGTTATTTCCTCCCATCATATAAGCCAAAACATGGAAGGCATCAATGCAGGGCGGAGTACCTGTAACTGCTTCTGTTACTAATTGACTAATGGCATCTAATCCTTTATAAAGGCGATCGCTAATATCAGATGATAGTTCTACCTCACCTCGTTTTATTGTTCCTAAAATATGCTCTAATTGATGAGCGAGAGTGGAGATATCTTTTAATCCCAACATCCCAGCATCGCCTTTGAGACTATGCGCCTCACGCATGAGTTCTTCTAAATTTGCTTGATCGTGGAGATTTTTTTCTAAGTGCAGCAACCCATCTTCTAATTTTTGTAAATGTTCCTCGCTTGCTGATTTAAAAATAATTCTCAGTTCTTCATCATCGATAAACATTGTGATTTCTCCTTTGCCATTGTTTGTTTTTGGTTACTAACTAAAAAAGTTAAACTACAGTTTTTAAATTCATAGCTGCTTCATTCAAGTTTTGAGTACTAATTTTAGTTTGGCTAATACCACTAGCTGTTTCCGCAGCAGCTTGGTTGAGGGAATTCATCGCATCTACTACTTGTTGAATAGCTATAGATTGTTCTTTTGAGCTTAAGGAAATTTGTTGAATGCTAAGAACGATTTCGTTGATTGATGCTGTTACATTCGTAAAAGTATCTGCTGTTTTTTGTGTAGTTTTGGCGTTATAGTCTACTGTTTTAGTACCTTCATCTGTAGCAATAACTGTAGAATTAATGGAATTTTGGATCGCATTAATCAGGGAGTTAATTTTTTCAGCAGATTTCTTACTTTGATCGGCAAGTTTGCGAATTTCTGCTGCTACCACACCAAAACCTTTTCCCTGTTCACCAGCACGCACGGCTTCGACTGCGGCGTTCAAAGCTAACATATTTGTTTGGTTGGCTAAGTCACTTACTAAGTTAGAAATATTAGCAATTTCATAGGTTTGTTGGCTTAAAATCAAAGTTTGTTCGGCAATATCATTAACTTTTGCTTTTAGTAATAACATCCCTGATTGAGTTTCTTTTACTGCTTGGTTTCCCGACGCGGCTAAGAGTAATACTTCTTTAGCAGTATTAGCAGCAGTAGCAGCTTGATTTGCGGCACGTTGAGAAGAAATTCCTAATTCATCCATTGTTGTAGTTGTTTCATTGACAGCTGCGGCTTGATGAGTTGCAGTGCGTTCTTGCTGTTCAACTGTGCTAGCGATTTCGGTGGAAGAAGCAGCGATCGCACTTGCTACCTGATTAATTGGTTGGACAACTTGGCGGCTAATAAAAAGGACAATAAATGAGCCGATTAAAATTGCAATTAATGTACCACCGATCGAAACAGCTTGAGCAAAAATTTCTGCCTGCTTCGCTGCTTGTATTCTTTGGGCTTGCAGAGCATTTTCTTGCTTAATCATTAAATCAAGATTTGCTCTGATTTGATCCATAATTCTCCTACCTTTACCAGAGACTACCAATGCTCTTAGTTCTTGTTCTTTACTAGACCTTTTTAATATAATAGTTGTTGCTAGTTCCTCCATTTTTTGCCGAGCTAATTCTTCAATCATATTTAATTTTCTTTTCTGCAAATCATCTTCAAGTTTTTGACTTAAATTTCCTAAACTGTGGGCAATTAAGGTTCTCGATTGATTATATGGTTCTAAAAACTTTGGTAGTCCTGCGTAGATAAATCCTCTTTGCCCTGTTTCCGCATCTACCAAAAGTTTTTCTAGTTGTTTCAATTCTAGTTTGATTTCATAACTAAGAGAAACTAATTCTGTCGCTTTAGCCAATCTTTCCATAGTTATTTTAGATACGATTCCAATTCCCAACATAACTAGAAAAATCGCCCCAAACCCCATAGGAACAATTAAACCTAACCTCATTTGTTTTGGCATTTATTTCTCCTAAAGAACCTTAATATTAAGTATGGTATTCTTACCTATAACTTGGTTCACTTATCGCCAGATAGTCCGATCTTTTACTCTAATTTCAGAATGCCCTTTTTTGGGTTAAAAGTATCAACTACTAGACAACTGATTTAAGATTTACCGCAACTTCGTTAAGTTTTTGCGTACCAAGTTTAGTTTGGCTGATTCCACTAGCGTTTTGCATAGCAGCTGTACTTAAAGAGTTCATTGCTGTGGCTACTTGCTGAATCGCTGTCGCTTGCTGCTTAACATTCAAAGAAATTTGTTGACTACTTTCATAAACCTTGTTAATTTCTGCCATAATACTGGCGAAAGTATCAGCAGTTTTTTGAGCGATTAATTCTCCCTGTTCAGCACTTTTAGTGCCTTCTTTAGTCACAATTACTGTAGAGTTAATGGCATTTCTAATATCAGCTACTAAACCATTAATTTTCTCCGCAGATTGTTTACTAGCATCGGCTAGTTTACGAATTTCACTAGCCACAACGCCAAAACC
>JBAVZX010001115.1:0-1621 GCA_049589015.1 Phormidium sp.
AGCCAAAATTGCATAATGTTTGCCTTCATCGCTGGGTGTTAAATTACAAAAAGCAAAATGTTGACCGGATAAAAGTTGTTGGTAAATTGTTGATTCTTCTCTAGCATTTAGTCCTTTTAATTGAGAAATTGCACCCCCAATATTAGTTGATTCATAGCGGGTAGTAGAAGTTGTTTTATCTAAGTTATAGAGAGTTGTTTCACAATATTTAACTTCCAAAACTTTCGCCAATTCCTCAACTGCTTGTTGTAAAATTTGACTTTCATCAAAAGAGTCACGTACTTTATCAGTAATGCGTTTAAGCGTTGCTTCAAAATTCAAAGCTTGTTGAAATTCTAAAGTTCTGGCTTGTACTTGACGTTCTAAATTTGCATTTAATTGTTGTAATTGGTGATGTAGTTCTGATTGATAAATTGCTACTTCTAACTGATTTTTGAGGCGTTGAAGTAAGTTAACTTCTTGTGATTGCCATTGTCTTTTAGTCTGACAACTATGAGCTATTAACCAACCCCAAATGGATTTACCTTGCCAAATCGGTATAGTCAATTGTGCTTGGACATCGAAGTTTTTTAATAGTTGTAACTCTGCTGGTTCTAACAGGCTTTGATTAATATTATTAATTACCTGGCTTGTCCGATCTTTGGAGATTTTATGATTGCTTGGTTGCTGATATAGATTATTACTAATTTTCCAGCCTAAAAGGGACTGACAATTGGGATAACGAGATTCTACAATTACCTCGGCGCTGGAATTTTGCCGACTAATGCGAGAAATCACTACGCGATCGCAATCCAGAAATTTATGAATTTCCATTACTGTAGTTTGGAGAATTTCTTTCAAGTTTAAAGACTGGCGAATATGCTGCACTATGATATCAAGCAATCGCTCTTGTTCATATTTTAATTTAACAGCGTTTACTGCTTGTTTTGGTTGCGTAATATCCTGAATTTGAGCAATAAAATATAAAGGTTCACTTTGGGAATTTCGTACTAGAGATTTGCTTAACAGAGTCCATACAATATGTCCTTGCTTATGGATGTAGCGTTTTTCTATTTGATAGTAACGAGTCTCTCCTTTAAGTAGTTGATTTACATAATTAAACTCTGTGTTTAAGTCATCAATATGTGTAATTTTTTGAAAGTTAGTTTGCAGTAATTCTGATTCCGAGTAACCTGTAATTTCACATAAGCTTTGATTAACCTTAAGCCAGCGTCCGTCGAGCGCTACTAATCCCATGCCAACTGCTGAATTATCAAAAACATTACGGAATCTTGCTTCACTTTCTTGTAATTCTTGTGCTGTGTTTTTGCCCAAAAGTTTCCCCAATTCTGCTAGATTTTGACCTGGGGAAAAGTTATTTATAACATGGGACTTTAAATTAGTAATTAAGGTCTTTGTATCCTTTACAATAGCAGCAAGTAGGGCTTGATTGGGTTGCAGTTTCTCCCCGAGTTGCTGATAGTGTTGCAGTTCTAAATTTTTTGACTCTGGCGAGGCTTCTGGAGTAGCATTTTGATAACCCTGAAACCACCACCAAACAGTTACTAAGAAAAAGACAATGAAACCGGAAGTCAAGACTGTGCTAAAACTGATCCCAAAAGAATTAAAATTACAGTTACTT
>JBAVZX010001116.1:0-3389 GCA_049589015.1 Phormidium sp.
AAATCACCGCTTCCTCTGCTTTAGCATTCAAAGCTTTCTTCAACTGTTGGACAACTTTGTTAATCAAATCATCAAAAGCACCCTGATTTTCCAACATTTTCTTTCGCAAGTTTTCCGATAAATCTGGTTTCATTTCCTTACACATTTGGTCAATCTTTTTCTCACCAACAGCAAAGAAACGAATCCAACCAGGAATATCTAATTTTGTTCTGAGAATTTCTTCCAATCTTTCCCGATTTAACCGCACTCCTTCGCCCAAAACTGCTGCACCGTAAACTAGTAGAATCGGTAAAACAAAGTGTCCGGTTAGTATTAAGGTTAGCAGACTGCCGATCGTACCTCCAGCAATAATTAAGTTGATGATAAAACTGACGACAACTGCTAAGATATCGTCACCCAAGTTCAGGTTTGGATTCACTAAAGTCGGATCGATTCCTTCTTCAAATCTTAAGCTACTTTTAGAGATTTGATATCTTTGACAAATCGGATCGGTTTCTGTGGCTAAGTCGGGTTGAATTTTGCGATTAAACCAAGTGACACATTGAGCATTTATTAGTTGCTGGGCGCGATCGCTTTTTAACCACTGTTCCGCCCGTTTTTCAATTTCCACTTGTAAATCTGCCAAAGTGCGAATTTTGTTACTTTGCCAATCTTTTAAACCGGGTTTAACTGCATTTTCAATTAACGCATCAGCCAAAGGTTGATTTAACAGAGTAATTAAATCAGGAATATGTTTAGAAATCAACTCTCTAAGTGTTGGAGACTCACATAATTTGTTGAGTTCTTCTTTAAATGCAGCGGCGCGTAAATCCCATCTTCCCACACGGGATAAACCCAGCGCAATACATCTTTCTGGTTCAGGATCAGGACGAACATTTGTATCAGGTTCGGGGAAGATTTCCGCGCAAATATCACGAGTAAATTTCATCCGTGAAGCGCCACCAGTCATCAACACAACTTTCGGAATAATTCCCTGACTTGCTAACTCTTCTTTCGCTTCTTTTACTGCTTCCCGAAAAGCTTGCGCCCAACTTTTATTATGCAATTCTGGCAAAGGTTGGTTGATTATTTCCGCCATGATCTCTTTATTCACTTGGGGGATAAAGTGAATTTGGGGAGTGATGAATTCAAAACCTCTGGCGAAAGCGCCGGAACTGGCATATAACTGTTCGTTGGAAAAGTAATCTTCTTTGACTTTCCGACATTGAATTTCACAGCGATATCTGTGATGAGGATATTCTTCAAAGACTTCTTTTAAGAATTCTCCTTCTTGATGTTCGGCTAAAGTTCGGGCTAAGATTGCTCTATCGATTAAGGATGCACCTAAAGTATTTTGTCCGAAATCTAAGGGCATTTCGTACAAGCTTTTAACTAAGGTGAAGTCGGTAGTTGAAGAACCAATATCGACAATTAAAACTGTTGATTTTAGTTCATTAAATCCTAACTTTCCGCCTTCTTTGGCTTGCATGAAAGCTGCACGAGATTCAGGTACAACTGAGATTAAAGGTATGCCTGATTCTTTAAGTAAACTTTGGTATTCTTGGCGTTCAGTTGGCGACCAACCTGAAGGACAACCGATGTAAAATTGGCTGGTTTCTCCGCCTTCAATTTGTTTGCTTTCTTTCAACAAATTGTAGTAAGCTTCGACAAAACTCCGCATGGTTTTGCGATAGTTTGGCGAGTTGTTGGGTTTTTCTTTAAAGCCAATTTGTAAGCGATCGACACCAGCTTGAATTAAGGCTTGATCTCCCACTAAAACGCCTAATTCAGGATGCCAACCAATGGCAGTTATTTGAATTTTTTTGTTATTAACTTCCAGCATATCAGGAGTTTCGATGCTGTCTACTTTAGCCTTGGCTAAGGCTGTTTCGCCATGTCCTAAATCAAATCCGATCGTTTCTGTCACTTGTGTATTCATTCCAGTTAAAACCTACAGTAAAATTTAGTTTTCGGTTGCTTTGTTTATTGGTTCAATGACTCTACCTCTGCGTAGTAATTTATCGCCTTTCAACAAAGCAGGAGTTAAGGTGACGTATTCTTTGGAATTGCGATCGATACTTGGTTCAAAGTCAAAATACTCTCGCGGACTCTGCGGATCATTGAGTCGATAATTCTGTACATAAATTCCCTGATCCATCAAAATTTGCGGCACCATTTTGCTAATTTCTAACGCCATATAAGGATTACCTAAAAATGATGCACCCCAAAGTTTTTGCAAGAAATCTAACATTTCTGGCATTTCTTGGATACCACCAGTACCAGAGGGTTGATTGTTTATGGAGACTTGGGAGACGGCGCGATCGATCGTACTCAGAATATCCGCCAAATTATCCAAGAAAAACTTACTATCTACCTGAAGACTTGGTTGTAAAGCTGCCAAAGATTGGCTTAAATCAACATTATCTTGCTTACTGCTTTTATCAAATTGTATCGCTACTTCCAACCCTGCAAGCACCGTTACGAGCAAAATTGGCATCCACACACCCGGAGTATCATCAATTAAGGAAAATAAAGAAGTGAAAATACCGACACCAATGGGTATTTGTAGCACTTTTAGTAATAGTTTATTGGGGGAGGTTTTTTTGGTGCGATCGATAATTTGCTCAATATTCTGCTGAATCAAAGTCGCCTCATCAGCAGTCGAAAGAGTACCAATAGACTGACGCAGCGTATCCAGAAAAAACTTCACCAAGCGTACCTGAGAAACGCTGAGTTCGCCAATGTAACTTTTTTCCAGATTATCAATTTTAGTTTGTACCAGCTGAACTACTTGCTTCATGCTGGTTGCTTTATCAATCTCCGTTTCCAGTTCGCCACGTTCTTTACTAAAAAGCGTAAATAATGTTTGCATTTTAACACCCAAATTTCAGTGTTCTCTAACTAATCAATCTTTGTAATATAAATACCGTATTTTTCCACTTCACTATCAAATATTATATAAAATTTAATTTAGATATTTCTTCAAAGCTTAATCAACCTCTCCATTTCTTCTCTCTGCGTTCTCTGCGTCTCTGCGGTTCAAAAAAATTTAATCTCTCTCCTATTTTATGCTGATAACTTGCCCAACCAACAATGAGGAATTTCCCACCTAAAAGTATTAACTTTGGTTCGGAAAGCCACACTACTTATTTACCCTAATTACTTACAGTTCGGTCTAAGTTTTCATCATTCCAAGAAATAGGATCTTCCAAAGGTTCTAAATGGGTAAAGACATAAGTTCCCGGAAGCGCATTAATGATAGTTAACTCAATTTCCTCACACAAAGCATGACCTCGCTTTACAGTCCATTCTCCCGGAACTAAAACATGAAAAGAAACAAACCGACGCGCCCCAGCAACTCTAGTTCGTAAAGCATGAAACTGAATACTTTGATTATCGTAGTTAGTTAG
>JBAVZX010001117.1:0-2063 GCA_049589015.1 Phormidium sp.
GCTAAGGGTACTGGTGGAAATACCTGTGCGATCGCTCAACTCTTCCGCTGTAAACTGTCTCCCTTGATTATCTTCACATTCAACAGTCTGAATTGCTTGATTAAGACGACGCAACCCGCTAGAACTAAGTCCTACTCCCCGTTTCCGCTTCATTTGAGGTTTATTGGCTGGATTCATGGACGTAATATTTTCTGGCTACCCTACAACCAATTAAATCATTTAATCGTAACTTAACTGATTTAACTGATTTAACTGATGTCTACTTTACCAAAAAACAAATAAATTCTCAATTAGCACTTGTGTTTTCAACTCAAAAAAATTTTTCAGATGCTTAAATAACTTATCTAGTCTGCTTTATTCAATATCAATTAGCTTATCTGGCGTTTCTGACTTAAGTAAAAAGCCAATAATTATCCATCTCAAAATATTCATTTCTTATCTGACTTAAATGATAACAAATATCAATTTAGATCTAGATTTGTTATGTTAGATTTTAGAAATTCTTCTATCTTTATTAACACTTCTTGCTATATGCTTAATGCGATCAAATAAAAATGGAATTAACGCCTAAGTCAGTGTACAAATAGCTTATTTTATGTATACGGAGTAACTAGTGAAAATCAACTTGAACAACAAACTCAGAGCATCTGCCAGTATTGGATTGACGATCGCCTCCCTAAGCCCGATCCTTCCTACCCAAGCCGATACTGTTCAAGCGCGTTGCAATGTTTATCCCAAAGGCGATGAATAACTTTGAACAGCTATCGAGGTGCTTATGTCATTAACCAATCGAGCCAGAATCCTCTATGACTCTCCGTTAAGTCAACCCCGCAAGGCGATACCCATTGTTCTGTTCCTAGCAGTGCTGGTGATTATCAGTGCGATCGTCCTGATTCGCAATTTTTTCGGCGGTATGTCTCCTGCGGGTTTTCAAATCTTTTCCCTTAGTCTGGCAGGAACGCTACTAATCTCGATTATTCCTGTGGCAATTTTGTGGTTTTTAGATCGGCGTGAACCAGAATCAAAGTGGCTTTACTTGATTGCCATTTTGTGGGGTGCCTTGATCGCAACTGCGCTAGCTTACCCGATTAACAATTGGATATTTGAAAATATTGGCAATCTGGTGAAAACAACCCCCATCCTTCAAACTATTTATGGTTCTGATGCCAAAACAATTCTAGCCGCACCAGTAGCAGGTCCGATCGTCGAAGAAACCACCAAAGGATTAGGGATTTTGCTTTTATTCTGGCTTCTCAAATCCGAATTTGATGGAGTGCGGGATGGGTTTATTTACGGTGCGCTGGTAGGGATTGGCTTCAATCTGCTGGAAGCGCCGTTTTATGTGGCGAAAGGATTTCTCACTACGGGGGATGTGCCGCTGTATTTTCAAATGGCGGATCGCTTTGCCTTATTTGGTTTAGCCGGACACGCTCTGTATTCGGGTTTATTTGGCATGGGACTTGGTTTAGCTCGCCAAACAACTCGTCAAGGGCTGCGGTATATGGCACCCGTGTCTGGTTGGTTGTTGGGTTTTTCAGGACACTTCCTTAATAATGCGATCGGTCTAATTTTTTTCTTAGCGGTTTATCTAGTGACGGGTAAATCCCTAGCCGCACATGAATCTGCCAAACCAGCCGTTTCTGCCGTTATTGAACCTTTTCTCAACCAGTGGTTTCAGCATAGTGCCATCAGAGCGATCGCCTTTTTCCCATTTTTTCTCATAGTGGGGGTAATGCTCTGGCAGAGTGGTCTTTGGGAGTTGCAAGTGATTCGGGATGGGCTAGCAGATGAACGGGAACCAGTGATTACAAAAGAGGAATATGAGGGAGTGAAACGCGATCGGCAATTTGCCACTCGTCGCATTCCGGGGTTGGATCGACGCACATCAGAAGCGATCGTCCGGGCACAGAACGAACTGGCAATTCGCAAATGGCGCGTTAATCATGACGGAAAAGATGTGGAAACCGATCCCCTAGTCGCCTCCTGGCGCGAAGAGTTGGTGCGGTTACGCGATCGAATCAAGAGTGCGGTTATTTCATGAACAACCATAAGCTGCTACGCAC
>JBAVZX010001118.1:0-2438 GCA_049589015.1 Phormidium sp.
GTTGGGGCTTTCTCAGTTCTTGTGCTTGAACTTCTAATTGCAGCATTTTATCTTTCCTCTTCTCCGGTTAACTTGAGTTTTAAGCCATACTTGACAAATGTTTGTTCTTCTCATTTTTAGTCCTGAGTTCTCTTAAGCTGCCATCTCCTATCCTGCGATTAGATGAGAAAGCGAATAATCCTCAAAGTAAGTAACTCCCTACTTAGAACTCAGTACTGGTATGCTTATGGCTCTAGATCGTAATCTTTAACACATAATGGTAGTTTATTAAACCTATTATTAAACATTTATTAAATTTTTTGTCCGTCATTGTGAGAAATTAACCCATTTTTACAAAATTATTCATATCTTACAATCGGAGAGGATCAAGACGATAAAATACGCAGATTTTATGATGATTTCACACTCCCAGGTCATGTCACACTGCTAATAAAACGAATTGGTAATGAGTCCCAATCCTTAACACTATTATTGTGATACTTCGGTAACTTTTATAGCTAAACTAGACAATTGTTCCTTTCAAATTGTAAAATTGTGCGAATAGATGTTGTCACCCTGTTTCCTGATTTTTTTACTTCCCCTCTGAGTTCCGGGTTGTTGGGAAAAGCCTTAGCGAAACAAATTGCTGCTGTAAATCTGGTGAATCCCAGAGATTATGCCACAGATAAGCATCGACGAGTAGATGATGAACCTTACGGTGGTGGCGTGGGAATGTTAATGAAGCCAGAACCGATCTTTGCTGCTGTGGAATCTTTACCAATTTTAGCAAAACGAGATGTCATTTTAATGACTCCCCAAGGGGAAACTCTCAATCAACCATTATTGAAAGAATTGGCGACAAATTTTGACCAACTTGTGATTATTTGTGGTCATTACGAAGGCGTTGATGAACGAGTGTTAAATTTAGTAACTCGTGAGGTATCTTTGGGAGATTTTGTCTTAACTTGTGGAGAAATTCCGGCATTAACCTTAATTAATGGCGTAGTGCGATTACTACCAGGAACGGTGGGTAAAGAAGAATCTTTGAAAGCCGAGAGTTTTGAAGCGATTTTGTTAGATTATCCTCAGTATACCCGTCCGCCAGAATTTCGCGGTTGGCGAGTTCCTGATGTATTACTATCAGGACATCACGGGGAAATTGCCCGTTGGCGACTGCAACAACAAATCGAAAGAACTCGCCAACGTCGCCCAGATTTGTATGAGATTTGGTTGCAACAATCAAGGGGGGAAGCCTCTGATTAGAAAGGCTGAAGGGAAGTTTTTTAAGTTGCATCTATCTCAGGAAGTAATCTATATAAAGAAATGTTAAGGAAGCGAATTGTCTGTACGGGCAGGGGCAACCTAAACAAAGAAGTAAGATCGAAGTAAAGCTTCTGAATTTGAGATATGAAAAGTAATTCTAAGTTGCAATTTTGGTGTACAGCTGCCCTTTCCCTGTTGCTAGTTAACGCAGTCAACATTGAGTTTACACCAACTCACAAACAAGTAAGTTTAAATGTTGGTCAGGAAGCATTAGCTAAACGGGGTGGGGGACGCAGTGGAGGAGGTTCTTTTAATAGGTCTTCGCCTTCCCGCAGTGCTCCGAGTCGTAGTCGAGGATATTCTGATAATGATTCAGGAGGTTATGGCAGTAGCCCTACTTATTCAAGACCGAATGTATATGTTGCGCCTGGTGGTTATTATGGCGGTAGCTACGGTTATTCCTATTCACCTTTGCCGATCATTGTGTTGATTTTGATTGTGGGAATAGTGGCGTTGGCGATCGCCTTTGCCCTGAAAAACGCCTTTAGAAGGAGTAACATTTCTGGGGATGAAATAGGAACTTATTCTACTGGTAACAAAGAGTTAGACAATAATATTGTTACTGTGAGTAAAATTCAAATTGGGTTATTATCTCAAGCCCATGTAGTGCAGAAACAATTAACAGATTTAAGCTTACAAATTGATACTAGTACGCCTGAAGGATTAACCGAATTAATGCAGGAATCGGTGTTAGCATTGTTGCGAACTCCCGAAAATTGGACGCACGTTTCTGCTAGTTCCAAAACTGTGAAAAATCGGTCAGAAGCGGAAAAAGTTTTCAATCAAATCTGGATCGAAGAACGCACCAAATTTAGTGCCGAAACTCTGACCAATGTTAAGGGTAAAGTTCGCCAATTACCACAAGATATTAAACCAGATCAAGAACCAGGAACATACATTGTTGTTACTTTGTTAATTGGGACAGAAAACGATCGCCCGATGTTTGGCGATGTTTACTCAACGCAAGATTTGAAGCAAGCATTAGAAAAAATTGCGGCTACTCCACCAGAGTATCTTTCGGTATTTGAGTTACTTTGGACTCCCCAATCAGACACAGAAAGCCTAACTTATGATGAAATGTTAAGTGAGTACGCAAATATGATGCAGATAGCATGAACATTCGCATAGGTAACGGT
>JBAVZX010001119.1:0-4026 GCA_049589015.1 Phormidium sp.
TCATTGAGCAATTTCACTAATTCAGTAGGAGGAATAGCTGTACACAGTTCAGTAAAATTAACTATATCTGCAAACAAAACTGTCGCTTCAGAAAAACTATCAGCAATAGTGTTTTCCTGCATTTGCAGTCTCACTGCGATCGGTCCAGGCAAAATATTAAATAGTAATCTTTCCGTTTGTTCTTGTTGATATTGCAACGCTTCTTCGGCAATTTTGCGATGGGTGACATCTTCCACAGTCCCTTCATAATAAAGCAAGTCACCTTGCGAGTTTTTCACGCTATGAGCTTTTTCTGTAATCCAAATCAGATTACCATTTTTGCGCCGAACTAATGATAGAAATCTTGGTGTACTCTCAGCTTTTTTCAAAGTAGAGACAAATTTTTCTCGTCGCTTTGTCTCTACATAAACTTGGGTACTAATATCTGTAACTGTGTTGATTAGTTCTTCCGGTGAATCGTAACCTAAAATATTTGCTAAAGCCGGATTAGCACTAATAAATTTGCCATCGGGGGTAGTTTGGTAAATTCCTTCAGTAGCATTTTCAAAAATACTGCGATACTTTGATTCCGCTTGACGTAAAGCTTGCACAGATTCCTGATGATTCTGCCACTTTCGCAGTATTTTCACGAATAAAAAAATTACCAATAAAACCGCTACTAGTCCGAACAATTTAATTAAATATTGTCTTTCCAAAAGTTTATGAATACGAATTTCTAGTAATTCATCTATGGCTGGTTGCATGACATTGCTTAGATAAAACGCTTTGTTAAAAAAAGTTTGCCCTTTTAAGTAAGAATATGCTAATTGGCGGTGTTGAATTATATCTGCTAGTGGTTCTCGTAAGTAGCATTGATACTTTAAACTTAACCTTTCTTGGCGCATCAACTTAATTTGGCAAATTATAGTTAAGTTTTTTTTGATAAATAAAAACTAAAAAGGGGATAAAAAAAGCAAAGATCATGGAAAAATAGATAATTGTTTCGTGACTACGGAGGACTCGCTTCATGATTGCAGTTGATATTTCCTATAGTCTAGCTTGGTGGATAATATTTGTAGAATGATATTAATACTGAAATTAAACCTTGGCATTCTCTGTAAGCTAAATGTAAAATTTACTTGCTGGCGAGTTAATCTAGGATCAATTTAGTGGTTTAATTTTGCCAAACCAGTCAAGTATTTTGCGATTATCCTTGGCAAATGGCGATCGTGTGTGAGTGATGAAGGAGTGAGACGGAATGTTAAGTTGGGATCAAACCTCTGCTTTGGCTACGATGCGATGTGAGCGTGCTTGGGTAGAAATAGATTTAGCAGCTTTAGCTCACAATGTACAGCAAATGAAAAGTCTTTTAGCACCCGAAACGCAACTAATGACGGTGGTAAAAGCAGATGCTTATGGGCATGGTGCTTGCACTGTAGCGCAAACGGCTTTACAAGCGGGAGCTAGTTGGCTGGGAGTAGCGACAATTCCAGAGGGAATTGAGTTACGCCAAGCGGGGATAAATGCACCAATTTTAATTTTAGGGGCGACTAATACATCTGAGCAAATTCGGGCGATCGCACAATGGCAATTACAACCAACCCTTTGCACACCGCAACAAGCTTTAACTTTTTCCGAAACTTTGACTTCCCTAAATCAAAATTTACCTGTACATATTAAATTAGATACGGGAATGTCACGATTAGGAACTAACTGGCAAGAAGCCGCTGATTTTGTCCAGCTAGTTTATCATTGTCCAAATTTAGAAATAGGCAGTATTTATTCTCACTTAGCAACTGCTGATAGTGTTGATCCAACAATTATGAAAGAACAACATCGGCGGTTTGAAGCAGCGAAAAATGCCATAACTACTCGCTTAACTAACACTAAAATTAACAACTTAGGTAGGCAATTTCCTCAAGTACATTTAGCAAATACAGCCGCCACTTTAACCAGCCCCAACTTACATTATGATATGGTACGAGTTGGCTTGGCTACCTACGGACTTTACCCCGCAACTCATTTAAAACAAGTAGTAGAACTTAAACCAGTGATGCAGGTAAAAGCCAGAGTTACCCAAATTAAAACTATTACTGCTGGTACTGGTGTCAGCTATGGTTATCAATTCATTGCTGACAAAGAAATGCGTCTAGCCGTAATTGGAATTGGTTACGCAGACGGCATTCCCCGCAATCTTTCTAACAAAATGAAAGTGTTAATTCGCGGTCAGCAAGTACCCCAAGTGGGAGCAATTACAATGGATCAAATAATGCTCGATGTTAGTGCTATTCCCAATTTACAAGCGGGAGAAGTAGTAACTGTTTTAGGTAAAGATGGCGACTTCCAAATTGGTGCTGATGATTGGGCAGAAATTTTAGGTACTATTTCCTGGGAAATTCTTTGCGGTTTTAAACATCGCCTCCCTCGTGTAGCTGTAGGTGAAGGAAGAAGGCAGAAGGTAGAAGGTAGAAGGTAGAAGGTAAAAAAGGTAACTGTAAACTGTAGTGTAGACGATCGCACCTCCGATTGTGTTAGTAGTGACCATTGATTAATTGTCACTACTAACTCTGTTTTGTATCCCTGTTACCTCTAAGCACTCACACTACTTAATTGTTTTGCTGAGGGTTGTTTGATTAACTCAAGATAAAGGTTACTTAATTGAGCAGCAACTCCATTCCAGCTAAACATTTCTTGAACTCGTTTTCTGGCATTTATTCCTAATTTTTTGCGCCATTCTGGATCGCTGAGAAGGCGATCGATCGCCACTGCAAAAGCTGCGCTATCTTGAGGAGGACAGAGTAAACCAGTTTCTTCTGGCATAATTGTAAATTGTAAACCACCCACATCACTCCCAATCGCTGGTGTACCACAAGCCATCGCTTCAATTGTTACCAACCCAAAGGGTTCATAGTGACTAGGAACAACAGTTACATCAGCGGCTGTGTAGTAAGTTGGTAAAACTTCTCGACTCAATATTCCGGGGAAAATAGTAATATCATTTAAGCCGAGTTCGTTTACAATATTTGCAATGCGATCGTATTCTTTACCATCACTATGTCCAGGTCTAAATCCACCACCAATAATTAATTTTAGCTGGTTATTTTTCCGGGATTGACATTCACCAACTGCACGCACTAAAGTTTCAATCCCCTTGCGTTTATCAAAACGACCCACATACAAAATTACCTGAGTTTCGGGAGCAATTGCCAATTTTTCCCTAGCTGCTGCCCGACTAATAGAACCAAAATGATTGACATCAGTACCGCAAGGAATTATGTCAATTTTACCCTTTTGAGAAACAAAGTTTATCATGTGTTCTCTTTCTTGCGGACTCGTTGCCACAATTCTTTCAGCAGATTCTAACACCGCTTTTTCTGTGCTTAAGCGGTTAGTAGCAATCATGGGAATTGTGGTGACAGACTTATATTTTATGACACCTAAAGAATGGTAAGTATGCACTTGTTTGATATCAAGTATTTTTTTCAATTGCATCCCCACCCAGGCAGAAAGCCAGTAATTAGTATGAACTATCGGGTAATTAATTTGATTTTCTTGCTGAAATTGGCGGAATTTCTCGACAAACTCTGGTAAATATGCAAAAATATCATCTCTTGGGACAAACTCCTCCGGCCCAGCACTTAAACGTATTGTTCGACAATTGGGGCTATGTTGTACGATCGAATTTTGTTGAGAATTAGCTTTGCGGGTAAACATATCAACTAGCCAACCTTTTTGTGCTAGTGCTTGACCCACTTGACGCACATAAACATTTTGCCCACCAGCTTCTTCCTGACCAATTTCAATTGCCGGATCTCCATGCACCGATATGAGAGCAATGTGCTTTTTAATTGAGGAAAACATAATTTTCTAATTGGTTGGTGTAATTAAATGACAGCTAAGAGAAGAGGTTTTTAAGATGAGTATTCACCTGATTGAGCTTTTAATATTTAGAGTAAAGCTTTAATTATTTGATAGCATCGGCTATGGGAGAGATTGATCTTTACAAGAAAAGATATTACCTAACTCAGATCTTGCACCATTCTCAAC
>JBAVZX010001120.1:0-2923 GCA_049589015.1 Phormidium sp.
ATAACGTTTGCCATCATTGGGGAATAGTTCCAAGTCGGCGGTTGTCCAATGTACTTTGTTTGTTATTGTGGGAAACATAGTTAAAGTTTAGAGGTTTTTTAATTAAGGTGGGGTTGAGATATTTTTATGATAACTGCGATCGAACTTGGGTTGAAGAAAAGGAAGTTAGCGATGGATTATCTAGGTGATATTCTGAAAAAAATTAAAAAGAAACCTGCTGCTTATTTAGGTAGACCATCGATAGTTTGTCTTCAAGCTTTTTTATCTGGATATAATGTAGCACAGTACCAACTTGGCGTACCTTTAACAGCAGAAAATCCGCTGGATGGATTTCAAGAATGGATTCAGCAAAAATTTGGGATAGAATCTTCTCAATCTTGGGCTAATATAATTTTGTTTTTTTCTCAAGATGAGAGCGATGCGTTAGATAGTTTTTTTGAATTATTTGAAGAATTTCAAGATCGCCAGAAAAGTTTAACAGGTGATGAGTATATTCAAGTAAAATAAAAGTTGGCAGTGCAAAGTAATGCGAGATGGTAATATGCGATCGCACTTAGATTAAAGGATTGGGGAGGGAGTGCGATCGTCTATCTTGCTTGTCTTTTCTTAAAATTGAATTTAGGGTAAAGATTACTGATCTGTTTTATCATCTATATCTAAATTTGGCACTGATATATTTGAAATTTCTGAAGTTGGGATTTTTAAGTTAATAACAATTACTAATTGATTTTGTTCAATATTTATATTCGTTATATTAACCACACTATTTTCAGGTAATAAATTATTAACAGGTAACTTAGCTGGTGATTGAGTTTTATATCCTGCCTCTTCCAACCATTCTGCAATATTTCTCCAATTTTCTATCTTTTCATTACCTTTATCTAAGAGATTTTTAACGTATCTATATATAGTGCTACAAAGATCAGTCTCCACACCCTTATGATTTTTTTGCAGTTTTTCAGCTATTTCAGCAGGACTATAACCACAAAGTAACCCCCGTAAGTGTAGCTTCTCGACGGGGGTCAGGCGCTTTCTCTTTACAGAAGCTAGATCGGTATAAAGTGTTTCCAAATCCCAGTGATTTGCTGCTTCAGCAAATTGTTCGTCAGTAAATGCCATAGCTGGGCGAGTATAAAAAATTCCTGATGTAATCCTAACATACTTCCTTATATTAGTCAGTAAATTACTGTGTAGAGTTAGCTTAATATAAGTAATGATACTTATTGTAATTTAACAAGTCAAAATTTCAAGACTTGTGAAATAACTAAAAACTCTAACAAGGGTAGTGAATAATGACTCAAAAAACTTATCAAGGCAAAAACTGTGATTTAGATCTCTTGAGTAAAGATTTACAGTCATGGTTTGGTGAACAGGGATATCAAGTTCAATCCAATAAAACTGAAGAAGCATGGTTTGTCCAAGCTCAAAAAACGGAAGGTTGGAGAAAAGCGGTTGGAGCGTCTAGAGCTTTTAATATCTTAATAAAAGGACAACCCAATGAATTTTCGGTTGAAGTAGGAACAGGAGAGTGGGTAAGCAATTTAACTGCTGGTGGAGTTGCTGCACTTCTTACTGGAGGTACGACCCTAATTGTTAGTGGATTAGCAGCTGGATGGTCTAAAAAAATAGAGGGAGATATTTGGAGTTTTATTGAGCAAAAAACCACCTTTGGTGCAAAAATCAAATCGGAAAGAGAGATGGAGGTTCTGAAGGCTGAAGAATCGGTATCAGACAAACTGAAACAGCTAAAAGAAGCTTTTGATCAAGGATTTATCGATGAAGTTGCTTATAATGCTAAGAAAGCAGAAATTGAAAATAAGGCTGTCGATCAAAACAAGAATGCAGAGCTTAACGAAAAATTACTGAAGCTCAAGAAAGCATTAGACGCTGGTGTTTTAACTCAAGATGAATATGAAAAGAAGAAAGCAGAGTTAATGGCACTTTCATCGAATGCTGAGTTAGATAGTAAGCTTGCTCAACTCAAAGCTGCTTTAGGAACTGGAATATTAAGTCAAGAAGAATTTGATAAAAAAGCAGCATCCATTCAGAAAGAAATTGCATTTTCTGAGAAATTAAAACAACTCGAAAATGCTAGAAATGCAGGAATAATCAATCAAGAGGAGTTTGAGAAAAAGAAAGCAGAAATTTTAATGTAACCAATCCTAAATACTTAACTAGGAGTATGGCTGATAACAAAATATTGCTCTAGAGACAGCCAGAAAAATTCTAGTTTTGAAATAATCCAGACAATTTTAAGCTTGCCTGGATTTTTATATTATAGACAGTTTCTAACCTGTCGGATACTTTAATAAATATGATCTTACCTTCTCCCCTCTCAACTAATTTTCACCCTTTCTCATAGGATTCATTCTATTGTCCAATCTTCAAAAACTAAACCAGGGATTTTTTCAAAATCTCGACGATTGCGGGTGACTAAAATTGCATTTCTGGAAATGGCGATCGCCCCAATCCGTAAATACTGTGTACCAATACGAATTCTTTGACGAAGCAATTCTGTGTAACAAGTGTAAGCATCTTGATCGAACTCAAGCACATTGACTTGCTGGAAAAATTCTACACCATCTTGTAACCCTTTGTAAGCCCAGATTAGGCGATCGGATTGGGAAGATTGCCTAATAATATTAAGCCATCCTCGCATTTGTTCTTCCACAGAAATCACTGCGATCGCAATCTCTTGATAATTAACCTGATTAATTCGCTGTTTGACGACTGGATGCTCATTTTGCCAAAGTGTCAGACAGTCTGTATCGAGTATCCACAAACTCACTTGTTGACATCCTCCGCATCCATTTTCCGGTAATATTCCTCCATTTCTGCGTCAATTTCCCGGCGATAAGCTTCCATTTCCGAAAGCATATCATTAAAAAGAGGGTTATCTTTATACATTCCCGCAAACTTGATC
>JBAVZX010001121.1:0-1869 GCA_049589015.1 Phormidium sp.
GCCACCAGACTTGCTACGTCAGTACAAGAAACAGCAATCTTTTGAACTGAAAGTTTTCTTCGGTGTGGAATTCTTCGATCCGGAAATTATGGATGTTCCAGTTAATCAGGTAAGGGAGTTGATTGACACTTTAATTCCCATTGATATATGTCGTCGCTATCGCTTAGTCCCGCTGTCTAAGAGTTATGGTCAGCCGCCTTCTGTGTTAATTACAATGGTGAATCCTGATGACGTAGAGGCACTCGATGACCTGTATCGAATTTTACGTCCCCAAGGTCTGAGTTTACAACGCATGGTGATTACCAAAGAAGACTATGAAGACCTGATTACGAAATATTTAGATGAACAAGCTGCGATCGTAGAAAAACAGACTAATGAGAAAAAATTCAATCTCGACGGAATAATAGAAGGGCTGGATATTGATGATTTGGAGGCTGTAACCGAAGAAACTCAAGACCTTGGTGCAGGGGAAGAGGAATCAGCGCCAATTATTAACTTGGTGAACAAGATTTTGATTAAGGCTTTGCAGGAAGGTGCTTCTGATATTCACATTGAACCCCAAGAAGAATCTTTAAGAGTTCGGTTCCGTAAGGATGGGGTGTTACAACAAGCATTTGATCCTTTACCGAAGCAGATTATTCCGGCGGTGACGGCTCGGTTTAAAGTAATTTCTGATTTGGATATTGGGGAATGCCAACAAGCTCAACATGGTTGGATTCGCCGGATGTTTAATGGTCGTAAGATTGATTTCCAGGTCAGAACTGTGCTGACAAGCTATGGGGAAAAGATCGTTGTTGAGTTGCAAACACCAGAACAAAAGGCGGATTTTCTCCCTTATGGTTTAATGAGGATGGGTACAGCTGATAACCGAGAAAAGCGTGGTAAATTAGCGATCGCACAACCCCAAGAACTGTATTTAGAAATCCTCCATCAACAAAAAGTTGTAGTGAATTTCAACATTTTAGAAGTAGTCCAAGAAGCTGTATATAGCGCCCAAGAATGTCTTTCATTTCCCCTTCCTCCCGGTGGAATTAACGTGCGACAAGTAGCAGCTTCCTTTGACTATTCCTACAGCGCCGATGGCAGAATTGATATTCCCTCAGACGGTCAATTTCATTCCGTTGCCCTAACTAGCAAAACGACAGATGTCGATGTTCGCTACATAGTTGTCCCTCGTGAAGATACCAATGTTTTTCGCATCGCCCAACTTCGTAATCCTCTGTCAGCACCGCTATTAAGTGGCCCTGCTGATGTTTATGTAGATGGCGAATATATCTTATCTACTAATATTGTCACAGTTCCCCCAAAAGGGCAGATGGAATTAGGATTAGGAGTTGAGCAAGCAATCAAAGTAGCTCGGAATACTTCCTATTCAGAAGTGCGTTCTGGCGAGACAATAGTGGCATTTAATGAACTACAACATCAAATCAAAATTGAGATCGCAAATTGTCTCTCTAGAAACGCAAAAATTGAGGTACGAGAACGTCTTCCCATTCCTCAAGAAGGTGCAAAAGTTGAAGTAAAAATAGAGCAAGTTTCACCCGAATGGGAACAATATAAACAAGAAGAACGGGGAACACCAATCCAAGGTGGTTATCGTTGGCAGATAGAAGTACCTGCGAAAGAGCAAAAAACTTTGTCTGTTGATTACAAAATTAAAACTTTTGTCGATAGCGAATTAATCGGCGGAAATCGCCGAGAATAAAAGTTCGTAGTAGCGACTTCAGTCCTGTTCGTAGTAGCGACTTCAGTCGTAACCTAAAACTCTGATACAGGAGAGATATAAAATATAAGGAGAATTTTATGCGTTCTGTTTCGATCGTTAGTTTCTTCCTACTTTCAACTGCTATGCTAACAGCAGTTTCACCC
>JBAVZX010001122.1:0-3375 GCA_049589015.1 Phormidium sp.
AGGCAGAGTAGGGTTTGTTGATTTGTCAGTACGATCGCCCTACTTCTAAATACTTGTAAAATTAAGAAAGAGCGATATGCCTCCGGCAAGCTACGCCAACGCATAAAAGCACAAAACAATGACAAAAATTCCCTTAACAGAAGCTCAACTTCGTTTACCCGAACTGATTGCCAGCCTAAAACCTGGAGAAGAAGTAGAAATTTTTTCGGGGGATCTTACCGTCGCCAGACTGATTGGCGAACTTAAACCACTCCGCAAGCCTCGCCAGCCTGGTAGTGCGATCAGAACCCTTACCATCCTCTCGGAAGACGAAACTCTCTTGGAAGACTTTCGAGACTTTATGCCATGAAGTTTCTACTTGATTCTCAGGCATTTCTCTGGTTTGTACTCAATGATTCTGCCCTTAGTCAAGTCGCCTGTGATTTGATTATTGATCCCCTGAATGATATTTTACTCAGCCCTGCTTCTTATTGGGAAATTGCCATTAAAATTAGTATTGGCAAGTATCAAATTCCGGGCAATTTTGAAACATGGATGGAGCATCAAATCCAAGTTAACGAATTTGAAATATTACCAATTAAAGTTGCTCATGCAGCTGCGATCGTAACTCTGCCATTCCATCATAAAGATCCCTTTGATCGGCTTTTAGTTGCCCAAATATTAACAGAAAATATCCCGATCATTAGCGCTGATGCAATGTTAGACAATTATGCAATCACTCGTTATTGGTAAGCGATCGCCTTTTCAATTTGTTAGTAAATTTGAGTGCGATCGCTCATCTCCTAAAATAGAAAATCAATACTAAAAAAATCACACTCCCTATAAATCAGCACTAATTACTAACTACCAACTACCCTCAAAAAGGCATATCATCATCATCAAAATCTGGCGATATATCATCATTAAATTCTAAATTTTGCTGTTCTTCTTCCAATTGCATATCAATCCAACGCTTTGCCATTTTTAGCGCTTCTTTGGCATTCTTAGCATTGTGTACAGGAATAAAGCATTTACCACCAGCATTCCAAACTTCCACACAGAAAACTGGTCTAGCTTCAATAATCCAACCTTTATAAATTTCCGGCGAACTCATAAATATTAATTCTCTACTAAGTTGCTATGTCTATATTAAAATTTCAATGCCTGGGAAGAGTGTGTCCGGCAAATTCTTTGTCGGAGTGGGGAATGGCGATCGGACTTCCCACATCTAAGATCATCCCTGTACAATCTACTTGGGATAAATCTGTACCACTAAGATTCGCCCCCCGTAAATCTGCCCTCGTCAAATCCGCATTGCGTAAATCCACATTACTTAAATTAGCCTGATTTAAGCACACTCCCGTCAAATCCGCCCCCCGTAAATCCGCACCTGTCAGAATTGCCCCTTGTAAATTTGCCTTAGTCAAATTCACATCTCGCAAATCAGCATTACTCAAATTTGCTTGTTTCAAATTTGCTTTAGTCAAATCCGCTTCTTTCAAATCTGCATCTTGGAGTTTGGCCATTTCCAACTGCACCTTTCGCAACTTTGCCTGACTCAAGTCTACACTCCTCATTTCGGCTCCTGTCAGATTAGCACGACTTAAATTAGCACTTCGCAAATCTGCGCCACAAAGGTCTAGATCACTTAAATTTACTTCTATTAAACATACATCAGGCGCGATCAAATAAGCACCTGACTTTACTGGATCAAAATCTTCAGAAAACTGAGTCCACGGAGTATAAACTGCTTTTTTCAAAATCACTTCTCGTAAGTCAGCCCCAATTAAATTAGCGCCACTTAAATTTACCCCACTCAAATTAGCTGCAACTAAATTAACATTACTCAAGTTAGTTTTTCTTAAATTTGCCCTTCGCAAGTCTGTGCCTCGCAAATCTGTACCACTGAGATCAACACCACTTAAATTAATTTGTGGTAACAACATATTAGGGCCAATTAAATAAGCTCCAGCTTTAGCCATATCAAAACCTTCCGGGCAGCGAGTTGCTAAATTATAGACAGCATTTTTTAAGTTTGCTCCCCGCAAATCTGTGCTACTTAAATCTGTGCCACATAAATTTGCTCCACTTAAATTAGCTTCTTCCAAACTGGCTCCCACTAAGTTCGCTTTGCAGAAATTAGCTCGCCGTAAATCTGCCTGATTCAGGTCTGCACCAACTAAGTTAGCTTTAAATAAGTTCGCTTGACTGAGTATTGCTTTCCTGAGATTAGATAAGTTCAGACAAGCTTCGGTTAAATTAGCTAAAGTAAGACAAGCCTCACTCAAATCTGCCTCAATTAAATCCGCAAAACTGAGACAAACTTCTCTTAAGTCAAGTTTTCTTAATTCCGCTTTCCTTAAGTAAGCACCTTTGAGGTAAGCACCTTGGAGATTAGTTCCTTTCAGAGAAGGGGTAACAGAATTTACACCAATAAATGCTTGCCAATTACGGTCTTTTTCACTTACAGTCGGCTGGAACGACACTTCATGCCGAAAAATTGAGTTTGCATTAGTAGATTTGTCCCCTCGTTGATTAGCCACAATTTTAGGTAGTTATACTACGATTGCCAGTTTGCTGACTGAACTAAATATTAAGAATTTACAAGGTAGGTAGAGAAAAAAAGCAGTAATCACCCGTAAAGTTGTATATTTAATCTATCTTAAATCAAGTAAGAGAACTCCCGCTACATTGGGTAACAATTAGCGATCGGAGTCTCAACATGACAAAATGACGCAGGGGAAGGATTTAAATTTTTAGTAAAATCTAAATACTTCCCCTGGATAAACTTGAGTAGCCAGCATCCTAAATGGTGCTCTGATCTCCGGTTAAAAAACTTAAAAAGCGCCTTTTTTAGCCAAAACTACCCAAATCGTCTGAAAAATTAAATAGATATCATAAGCAACAGACCATTTGCGCTGATAGTTAACATCCATCCGCACAATGTCTTCAAAGTCTGTCACTGTAGAACGACCATTTGCTTGCCATTCGCCAGTAATACCAGGTTTAACTTGTAACCTTTCCCAGTGGTGAATTTCGTATTTTTCGACTTCATCAACTGTGGGTGGACGAGTCCCTACTAAACTCATATCTCCTAGTAAAACGTTCCAAAATTGGGGTAATTCATCTAAGCTAGTGCGGCGCAGGAAATGACCAATTTTGGTGATGCGGGGGTCATTGTCATTTTTGAAAATGTGACCTTTGGCTTGGTTTTCCACTAAATGCTTCAGTCTTTCTGCTCCGACTACCATTGAGCGAAATTTCCAGATGCGGAATTTTCGACCGTTTAAACCACAGCGCATTTGACTGTAAAAGATTGGCCCAGGATTGTCAAACTGAGTAGCGATCGCCACAGGTATAAATACGATAGCGGTAATTAATAGCCCGATGGTAGCC